>CALSAT010000022.1:0-17423 GCA_943372905.1 Bacteroides fragilis
TAATGTTTCCAGCAATGCAGGCGGAATAGTAAAAGTGATCAGATGCAGATATACCAAACCAATTTTTTTCAATCCTTCTGCCAGTGCCGTGTATTGTGCTGCAGTGGTATCATCATCTTCCATGTCGTTGTAAGGGTTGAACGGTGAAAGACGGATACCTGTTTTATCTTTTCCGATAGCTGCCGCAATTGCATCGGCCAGTTCGAGCACAAAACGGTTGCGGTTCTCCGGGCTGCCACCATATTTATCCGTCCGTTTGTTGGAGCCGGGATTTAAAAACTGCATGGGTAAATAACCATTGGCTGCATGTATCTCTACGCCGTCAAAACCGGCTGCTACAGCATTCTTTGCACTCTGCACATACTCATTGATAAGGCCGGCTATTTCTTCGGTCTTTAACTCACGGGGTGCGGGGCTGGGTTGCATTTGTTGCTGATCCGTCCACATAGGAGTTTTAGGGGCGATAGCTGAGGGGCCGACTATTTCTGCACCTTCCGGCATATTCAGCGGATGGCTGATGCGACCGGTATGCATTATCTGTATAAAAATTTTTCCTCCGTTGGCATGTACGGCATCTGTCACAGCTTTCCAGGCTTGTACTTGTGCGTCATTAAAAATACCGGGAATGCGGGCATAGCCCAATCCATTTGGAGAAGGCGAAGTACCTTCTGTAATGATCAATCCGGCACTGGCACGGTCTGCATAGTATTGTACCACCAGTTCGTTTGGTATGTTGCCAATAGAACGGCTTCTCGTCATCGGTGCCATCACTATCCTGTTTTTCAATTCGATAGTGCCTACCGTATATGGGCTGAAGAGGTGGGTTAGTTGCTCACTCATTGTTTTTATTTTTAAAAAGTAGTTTAATGAGTAAAGTAACGAAGAAAAAAGAGCGAATCAATGTTCGAACATTCTTTTTTCTGATTTCGAAAGCGGGATAGCAGAAAGAAGGGGCCGTTGCTGATCATTACCTTTTGAATATGATAGCGAAAGGCAGTTGATTTTTTGTGATCTGTAGTAAAGCGTCTCGCCAAGGGCGAGATGTGTTGGCCTTCTGGCATCCGAATCTTATCGGAACCGGGCTGTGAGACAACTTGCTCCACCTTAGCGGGAAGGCAGGGTAGTGGGACAGGGCTACTACACTATACTGTAGAAAGGCCCGGAAGCGAAGTAGAAATACAAGTTACAGTTGTATCATTCTTTTAGAAATGGTTTGCTCAACACGCCAGTTTTCCCGGTAAGTGATATGACATACACTCCTGCAACCAGTTTGTCCACCTGAACTTTGTTCACCCCTTCGAGGTATTGCTGCCTGATCACTATTCTTCCATAGCTGTCCGTTACCTGCAACTGATTGTATCTGTTTGGGGTTTTATTACCAGCATTCACAAAGATGAAATCTTTTGCCGGACTGGGATATACGATCAGTTGCTTTTCTGGTATGCTTATTTTTTTGTCCGTAATGGCTGAACGGAATAGAAAAAGCGGGTCAGTAGTAAAACTGATCTGACTGAAATTCTGCGTCATCCTTGGACATACAGCCCATACCTGAACATTGTAACTGGTGTTTGGTAAAAGGCCGCTTAACAAGTAGCCAGTACTGGTGAGGTTGGTTGCAGCTGTTGTATAATTCACATCGGTTGTTTTCTTATACCTTACTTCGTAAAACAGCACATTGCTTACGGCACCCCAACTAAGATATGCAGAAACGATACCGATGTTTGAAGCAGCGAGGCTGGCTGGTGCCGCACACGGATTTACAGCGGTGGTAAACATATTCAGACCGGAAAAATTGCTGGTATCTGAGAAGCAATTGGCCCTTACTTTATATACATATGATTGCGCCGGTTGCAAGTTTGTAAGGGTAAAAAAAGTGTCTGTGATATTATTGATCGAAGTGAAAATTGAACCAGTAGCCAGCCGGTATTGCAGGGTGTAGCTGCCCGTGCCCTGTACCTTGTTCCATTTTATCCGGGCAGTGCTGTGTGTAATGTTAGATGCTGATAATCCTGCCGGAATAGTACAGGGCGGGAGAATTTTATTGGTTTGCCACACACCGCGGCCCAGTGTGGCCACCCGAAGCTTACCTGCATTTTTTTGAATCTCGATATCATTGACAAAACTAAGTGGCAGGTTGCCGGTAATCTCTGTCCAGTTTGTAACTGTATCATTTGTTGTATAAACACCCACATTCATCCCGATATAAACAGTTTCGCTGGCATCATCATCAACTGTTACACAGCGAATGCTGAGAGAAGGCAGGTTGGAAGAAATATCGGTAAATGAACTTCCTCCGTCGGAGGAAGCGAATATTGTTTTTACAGCAGCGCAGCTTACCCATATCTTTTCCGGGTTCAGCGGACTGATGGCAATATCAGTGATATTGCTGGCAAGAGGCATTTTAATAAGGGCCCAACTGGCGCCACCATTCCTGGTTACATACAGTGTATCATTTGCCGCTGCATAAATATAATTGGTATCTGAAGGTGCCACTTCCAGTATATCGATTAACGAGCTTATAGCATTGCCGGAAAGGCTGACCCAGGTTGTACCGTTATTGTTAGTTTTATAAACGCCTGTCCAACCGCCGTAGAAAGTATTCCGGTTGGCAGCAACTGTAAGCGGTGCAAAAAAATTACCCGGAGAAGGCCGTTGTACAGCCTGTGCAGTCAGTCCACCGTCTGTGGTGCGAGAGAGAAAACCATTTACCATGGCCATACTAAGTTTAGGGTCCAACGGACTAATGGCCACATCCACTCCGTCGCCACCTGTCCAATCATGAAAGACACTATTATCACAAAACGATGTGCCATTATCCTGTGTGGCTATACAAAAGCTGTTTGGATTGGTGGGGGAGCTTGATATGGAGTAAATGAAACGGATGCCGAGCCCGGCGGAAAGATCGATCCAGGTAGCGCCATTATTGGTGCTTTTGAAAATACCTCCGTCAGAAGTGGCATAAATGGTATTGCCAATCCACTGTATTGAATGCACATCTGCATGAATATACCTGTTATTCAGGGCGATGGCTTCAAAATAGCTCCAGTAGGTAAACATACTGAAGGAAGCGCCACCGTTTCCGGAGCGCCAACTGCTGATTGATGCAAGAAACAGGTCCTGTACATTGGTGGGATTTACTGCGATCGTCATGGCATGTATGGCAGCGCCGCCATTACCCGTTCCATCTATGCTGGTTCCAAAGTAGTTGGTGCCCTGCTGCGGGTTTCCGGTATTAATGATGGTAAAACTATTGCCGGCATTGATGCTTTTATAAAGCCGGGCATAAGCCTGTCCGCTGGCCTGTGCTAAGTATACAGTATTCGGTTCGGCCTGACTTACGCCAATCTCTGTTCTTCCGTCAATGGTAAGTCCGCTGACAGCACTCCAATTAGCCCCGCCATTTGTGGACCGCATGAAAGGGCTGACTCCCGCAGCCTGATCACCCTCTCCACATGCATACATAACAGCAGGATCGCCGGGTTTAAATTCAATATCAAATTTTCCGACGGTATGCGGATTAAGCCAGTTGATCCCACCATCTGATGACCGGAAAATACCTTTTTGTGTATCTGTAAAATAAATGAAGTTGTTATTCGTGGGATGCATCAGGATCTTACGGATACTGCCGGTGGCGCCGGTAGTTAACGATTGCCAGGTAAGTCCCCCGTCTGTTGTTTTAAATAATCCATTGGTAACGGTACCCACATATACCAGGTCAGGATTGGTGGCTGACACAACGATGGACCTTGCCCGCATCATTGAGCTGATATCATCTGTCAGCGGTTGCCAGGTTTGCCCGCCATTGGTTGTCTTCCACACACCGCCTCTTTCTGTGGCAACGTAAATGATGGATGTGTTCAGTGGATACACTGCGGCACCAAAGATTCGGCCGGTACCGGGGTTATGTCCCGGTCCGCTATTGGGTACCCAATTAAAAGGGCCCAGTTCTGTCCAGTTGGTAGTGGTCTCCAGCCTGTTTACAGCACTCGCAGCCTTCCAGCGTTTGTACTCTTCAAAATCATACCTCTCCGGACGGATAAATCCATTTTCATCCAGGTGATATTTCATTTCATGATACCATCTTTCAAATTGTTTATAGCCGGTGCCTTGTCCTTTGCCTGTTTGCTTAAAGAGCAGTTCGGCCTGCTTCCGGATATCTTCCAGCCGCATATTTTTTTTATCCATCAGATCATATACCGTTTGCTTTTGCGCACTGCCGGCAATAGCATAAACACAAAAAATAATGGTGAATAGTATTTTATTCATTGCTGCAAGTTTTCTGCCTTAAAACTATGCAGTTGGGCAGGGGTGAAATATCCCCGAATAGGTTGAATTGTATCACCACTTTGGGGTATATGTTACCGGAGCAGGGTTAGTGGACAGCCTTTACCCATTTCCTGCCGTGCAGGTATTATATAAGTTATCGACAGGTACATACGGTACATTACTTGTTCCACCTTAGCGGGAAGGCAGGGTAGTGAGACAAGACTACGATACTAAAACGCAGAGAGGCCGGATAGCGGAGAAACACATTGGCGCAACTGTCTTAGTTGTTGATTTTTGTTTTCACGATGTTTTCGATTTCGGAATCATAGGCATACAGCAGGCTGTCATCAGGAGTAACAGCTATGCAGCTAAGGGAACTGCTGGTTGTATATTTTCTAATGGGCCGTCCTTCCCAATCATACACATAGATCGTTTTCCCGATTGAATTGAGGTTTCCTGCTCCTTCCACTTCATGATTGCCGGAGTAAAGAAGGTAAATGAATTTATCTGAGGCAGCACCACCAGTAAAAGCGAATCTTGTATCCTCCGTTCGTTCAAAAATATCTTTTCCACTAACATTCATTGTATTAAACGCCGCCGGGTAGTTTTCTGGTCCTCTCACTGTCCTGCATTGTTGTGCAGCCAGATCAATAAAATCTACCTGGTCAGTATAGCGGCAGGCCAGTGCTACCTTAGTAACAGCAGGGTTGGTGAACAGGAATGACTCATACGATTGCTTCCAGGCAGCAGCGGGAATATCTGCGGGAGGATCGGCGAAGGCGCCATATTTCCGAAATGATAACCCGGTTTGCAAATTGATTTTCACCAGCCTGTATTTTGCATCAAAAGAACCTGAGGCCAATAACTGCTGATCGTCTATGAGGGCAGTCGCAAAATAGAAATCCGGTATGGGATATTCCTGCAGCAGTACGGTATCGGCACCGGCTGCATTTTTGGCTGGTGTCGCGGTTACCAGCTTTTTCATTGATACATCATGCAGCCAGTACGTTCCTTTGTAATTTCCACCGGAAAGAGCCCCGGTCACTTTTCCAAACCCTGTTCCGGCTTTAATGTACCCTGTGGATGACAACTTGCCGGTGACGGAGTAGTGGCGGAAATAGAAACCCCGGTCCGCATTCAGGCCCCATATTACCATGGATGTATCTGTAAGAAATATTTTTCTTACAAAGTCTTTTTGAACCGGGAATACTGCTTCAAAACGTATGGCTTTTTCTTCGGGAAATTTTTCAAATATGCTGGTATCGGCAGGGATAACTGATTGGGCCGGGCTGCTGGTGAAAGAAAATGTACAAAGAAGAACGAATAACCAATTTCTCATGGCATCACTTTGGTCTAAGATAGACTAACATTTCTGTAAGATAAAGGGCTGTGTTTAGCTGTCGTTCGGACACGGGCGGAGGTCGTCCGGACACGGGCGGAAGTCGTCCGGACACGGGCGGAAGTCGTTCGGACATTGGCGGAGGTGGTTCGGACACGGGCGGAAGTCGTCCTGACACGGGCGGAAGTCATTCGGACACGGGCGGAAGTCGTTCGGACACGTTCCGCAGTGGTCCGGACATCGTCAGAAGTCGTTCGGACATCGTCAGAAATGGGGCTAATGGGGGTATTTATTATTGATAATGAAATAGTTATAAGAGTATAGAGGGTAGGAATGAGGGTAAGGTGGTTGGCTATGAAAATATAGCTATTTTATTTGGCTATGAAAGTGTAGCTGTTTTGGTCTTTCCAGGAAGGAGTAATTCCAGAGATCATTATACAATTGAGTTTTTTTGATTGCGCTATTTTTTTTAATACAGGCACACGGATGACGCTGATTGGATGGATGAACACAGATTATTTTAAACTGCTGCGCAGTGTAAATGGGATATTTTTAATACAGGCTCCTGCTTTGCCGGGCCCACGCACAGAGACTCCGATCGTTTGAGAGTTGCTTTACAGATTTCGTAGTGATTGTGGAAGACTCCGCTGCGTATTATGCGATGCATCGAAAGGCGCTGTGCCCCGCCTTGCTTTTTTTTAAAGTGGTTAGTTTTCTTATACAGGGCGGGCCAAGGCGCTGGGAGAGGTTGATTGTTCGGGGATTAGGATATTTTCAGTCCATCGTTGCAAACGATGGACAACCTAGCAGACTTTTATCATTTATTTGTACATTCTACGGAGAACGGGTGGGGATGTTGAAGTTATTTATTAATAAATCATTATATCTTCAATACATCTTATACATGAATTGACGACCAAAACATTTAAATAATTATATTGACCGTATGAAATTACTAAGAAACAAAGCCCTGCTGTTGCTGCTCATTCTCTCCGCTTTTTTTTCAGTGAACGTATCGCTAGCCCAACCAATGACCAAAAATGTAAAAAGCTTTACCATGAATGGGGTGTGCCTGTTTAAAACAGAAAGTAATAAATGGGCAGTGGCTGATTCAGTTAGTAAAAAACCATGGCAATACTTAACTGAAACGGGCCAGGACGACAGCACTATCTTCCTGATGTTTCGAAAAGGGTTGGCCGACATTAAGCTACATCTGCTTTCGAAAACGGTCACCTATACAGAGAATTATAATCAAAATAAGTTCAGTACTGATATAAAAGTGACAAGCTGGAGCGAAGAGACCATTACAAACGGGTGGACCGTAAACGAAGTAAAAACTGATTATGGTTCATTTTATAGAACGACGGGAAATAAATGGGTAGAGACTGATGTAAATGGCAAGGAAAGAAGTTTTTTCACCGAAACGAAAAGAGACAGTGCGTCGGTGTTTTTGTTGAAAGACGATGGTAACCAGTTGAAAATAGACTTAGATCAAAAGACCACCCTCTTTTTAAACACCCAAACGGGGGATAGGTTTGAGTTGTACAAGCTTACCGCCTGGGAAAACAGTGTAAGAACTACCGGCTTTTCAATTAAAAGTGCACAAGCCGGCAACTATGCATTCTTTAATGCAGCAGGTGACTCCTGGATTTTTATAGATTCAGCAGGAAATCTGCAGAATAAATATGATGAACAACAAAGAAACGATACATCCGTGTTGTTAAAAAATCGGGACACTATTATAGTTGTAGATGCCAAGCACAAAACTGTGTACATAGAAGTACCCAATACGCAAGCCAGGGGAGTGACTTATGCACTAACAGACTGGGCTAACGAAGTGCCGGATAATGGCTTTACCACTAACCAGGTTTATTACGGAAAATCAGTTTTTTATTCCAAATTCACGGGGGAGTGGGTTCACGACGGAACGAACTATGTATGGGCCTCCGCCCGGTGGGCAGAAACAGACTCGTTGAAAAAACCGATGGCCAGTTTTACAGAAATCAGCCGCAGTATGCATTCCATTGTATTGAAAAAGGATGATGGATTAGTGTTGCGCATCAGCCTGCCGGATACGATGATTTATATGCAGGATACAAACAATGCAGAGCAGCAGTTGTATCGAATTAGCAAAGTTGGTAAAGATAAATTTATTAGCGGCTGGATAGTAGACAGGGTGCTCTATGATGGGGGCATGTTTTATAGGAAAGGTGGCAAGAAAGAGTGGACAGAGATAAATAGCGACGGAAAAGAGGTAGGCCACTTTACTGAAACTGATCGGGACGAATGGTCTATATACCTGCTTAAAGACGATGGAAGCAAATTACAAATTGATTTAAATTTAAAGACCACTTTTTTTACCCCAGCGGGGATGGGGGGCAAAAAGTTTGAGTTGTATAAGCTTACCGGTTGGTAATCTAAGACATTAACTATCCGATTTGGAAGAAAGAGTTTCCTGCTTCTTTTTTTAATGGCCGCAGCCTTATGTATGGTGCCCCGTTTACCGGGCAGCCATTCAGCAATTTTTATTTTAGGAACATTACTGACGACGAGGGCTAAGTACAACGACTCCGTAATATAGGTAGCAGATATTGAAGAAGACTACGGAGAACGGGGGAGTAAAGAGAAGACACCTTTTTGAAAGGCATCTTCTCTAATCACTCTTATCAGGCGGTCTTCGTAAGGGTAGTTAATTCCGCAAGCAGCTTTTTCAGTTCATCTTCCAGCCTTATATAAGCAGGGTCAGTTTTAGGAGTCTTGGCATCATCAGCTGCCTTTATGTCGTTCTCTGCCTTTTCTATCTTCTCAGTAAGTGCTTTTATTTTTTTCCTGAACAATGTAGCATCAGGTGATGTGTCTTTATTCGGATCATCCTCTCTTGATAATACATACCCTGCAATGGTACCGAACAACGCTGCTAATGTTTGCCCACCCAGGATTTCAGTACCCCCAATAAGCGCCAGTATGCAAATACCAGGAAAGATGAGGATAAGCCCGATGAGCTTGATAGATTGGAAACCAATACGCTGGTTATGCCTATAAAGGTGAATGAAGAACAAAATCAATAATAATAACATCACTATAAAGAACCCGATAGCTATCTTGCTTTTTGTTTCATTAGAAGCGCCTTTTTTCTCTGCTTCCTTATCCTTGTCTGCGGGGTCTTTTGCCTCTTTATCTTTCGCAATGTCGGCCAATACTTTTTTTACATTCGCAATACTGTCAGCTTTTACTTTTTCGATGGAATCTTTCAGCTTTTGTTCCGCTGGGTTCTGTGCTTTAGTGACGCCACCAGGGCACAGTATTAATAACCCGGCCATAGCCAGTAATAAGGTTATCTTCTTCATAGTAGTTTTATTTATAGCAAATAAATAGAATCCCGATTTTATCGGAAGAGGGAAAACACCTTTTTTGTGGCCGAAGGTGAAATAATATGATACTACAGTGAGCGGGGGTAACCCTCCTTCGTCCAGTTATTTATTGGGACTACGGTGGGCAAGCAAGGCGCTGGGAGTGGTTGAGAGGTCGGGGATTAGGATGTTCTACGTCTATCGTAGCAGCGGGTATGGGTTACCGGAGAAAGGATGGGCAGCCGTTCATGACTTTGCCCGGCTGCTATGCCTGCGCTCAATACCAGCAACGGCGTGATGTTTTCTTTGGGAACACCAACAGCGGCGGGAAAATGGCTTTTATTCTAAGTTGTATTACTGTTTTCTTCTTTCGTTTCTTGCCTTACTTTTTTTTCTTGATAAAAAAAAGTAACAAAAAAAATCAGGGCAAACGCAAATGCTCCGCTGCTTTGCCGGGCCCACGCACAGAGACTCCGATCGTTTGAGAGTTGTTTTACAGGTTTCGTAGTGATAGTGGAAGACTCCGCTGCGTATTATGCGACACATCGAAAGGCGCTGTGCCCCGCCTTGCCTTTTTTAAAGTGGTTAGCTTTCTTATGCAGGGCGGGACAAGGCGCTGGGAGAGTTTGAGAGTTCCGGGATTGGAATGTTCTATGTCCATTGTAGCACCTGGGACGCCTTATAGTAGAAAGGATGGGGAGTCGTTCATTTTTTTGCCCGGCTGCTATGCCTGCACAGAACACACAGCAACGGCGTGGTGATTTCTTTGGGAACACCAAGGAGGCGAAAATTATCTTTCATTGCGTTGCTGTATTGTACTTGAACCAAAACAGTAATAGCATTTAGTATGCAATGTGCCGTCACAAACTGCACATGGAATTTTTCCAATAGAATGGCAAATATCACAATCGAAATACCCTTTTGCCTTACAAACTTTACAATCTAAAAAACCTACACCATGGCAGGAAGGGCAGCCGTCTTTATTTTTTTCTTTACAAATCAAACAAATATTGTGGCCAATGCCATTGCAATTGGTACACTTGTGGTTTCCAGCACCTTTACAAGATGGACAATCTTCAATCCCAGTCTGGTTGCAATCATCACAAGTTGTCGTCCCTTCACTATTACAGTTATAACATTCAATGTCTGTATATGTAACCATTGATGTTGAACTTTCTTTAACAGCAGGAACTAAGGCTTCGGCTGCAATCCAACCAATCAATTCATCAACTTGAACCTTGAACCATCCGGGGATTTCATCTCTTACCAAAATAAATTTGTCTCTCGGTAGAGTTTTGTAAAGCTTGTATGCAATGCCGGGCCCACTTCTTAATTCTGCTTTTGCTAATCCATTTACTCTAAAAATTCTAAAAGGCAATGAAAATACTTCGCCAGTAGACATTCGTCTTATAGTACTTTGATTTAGAATTTCGAATAATGGTTTATTGACCCCTATTTCTGGTAAATATAAAACTGGCTTGCTTAATGTTCCTGGTTTTATCCTCAATCTGCTCATTGTTCTCATCGCAACAACTTCTTCAGTAATGGCAATTCGTGTAGCTGTAGCTCGAAAGGCTGTACCTCTAACCAGCATTAGTTCTTCTGCTGCAAGTACTCTTGCTAACATGCAGCCTGATAAGGATAAAACTGCGATAATCAAAAATGTATTTATTCTTAAGCCCATTATGTTGTAACAATCAGTCAATATTGAATTTCAAGTGTCCCCGCTTTTCCACTTATTACTTTTATTTCCTTCAGTTCTTTTTTTGCTTCTCTACCTTGATATGACCAATCAACAGAGATTTTATACACTCCTGGAGCCAACTCATACATACAACTTGTTTCTTCACTTCTTACATTAATAGTTTTAATGACTTCATTTTGTCCAATTTTTGTGATTGAAACTTTTGCATCACAGCCTAAACAGTCACTCCCTCGTAAATTTTTAAAACAAAAATCTCCATTTACAACTGGATTCGTATTTGATTGATTAGTATTTGCCAAAACAGGACTTTGATTGGGTTGTACAACGGGCTGCGCTCCTTTTTTTACAACTACTTTATTCAAATTTTCCAAAGATGGAGTTTTTACAAAGCTCACTTTATAAGAGCATAATGCATCACCATTTTTTGTGTCTAGCATTTTTATAACTACCCGATAATATCCATCAAAATCGGTAATCGTAGCGAAAATTAATGCATCTGCCGCATCAATTTTACCAAGCTCTTTTGCTAATCCTGAAGGGTCAGCAAAATTTACGAGGTGTTTCTCTTTAAAAATCTGGTCAAGGTTTGCTCTTTCCAAAACTCTGAACTTTGCTTGATTGTCTGTTAAATTGGCTAATTCAGAGGATACTTCGCTACTTAGGAATGTTCCCAGTTGTGTTATTGATTCATCAATATTTAGGAAATCGGTGATAGCAATTTTCTTCTTGCCTGTAATCATTATTTTCTTAGCTAAAGTATCAGATGTTTGAGTAATGAGAGAATTAAAATCTTGTCCAAAAGAAATGACGCTCCAATAAGTAGATAAGAAGAAAATGAAAGCTTTTTTCATAATAGATGTTTTAGTGGCATATAGTATAAATATACTATTTATTTAGGATAGACTAATGTCCTTTGTTAGGCCGTAAAATATGTCTTAATAAGATTTGGCTGAATAGGTATTATAGGATTATTGTTACAACTTGTTCTTTGGGAAAGCTGGAAACTAACTAAACCCATTCATTTTTGGGGACTCTTCAGGCAATGCGGACTGTAATCATAGTTCGTTTGAAATATAGATACTCTTTTCTTGTTTTCATTCAGCAAGCGAAGGCTACCGATGACCTGATATAGTGTTGAGAATGAGTGTATTGTCGCCCCGATGAAAGAGGAATTTCTGTAACTGCCCACCTTTCATGGTTTAATTGTTTAGTATTCAACTCGGAGAATGGAGAGGATGTTATCAGTCATTTGTCTCAGACTAGGAATAGCTACTCCGTAGTTAGTTAGCAGATATAAAGGAGCACTACGGATAATAATGGATATTTTCTATTTTTGGAACGTTACGACAGCAGAAAATAGAACTCAGAACTTATAACTATAATTAAATAGTTACGGTTTTCTTTTTTACTAAACCTGATACTTTATCTTGATTAATATTAGCTGCATATGAAACCACTTATTTTTGATTTTATAGAAAAGCGTACCGATAGTGAAATCGAAAAGATATTCTACTACGATCACTTGCAGCAATTGAACGTAGTAAAACAAAAAGAAAAGACTATACCGTTTATTAATTTGTCTGTAGAACAGACCGAAATGACGACCAAAACAAAAAGACAACGTGAAGAGGATGACCAGCATTGGCTCGTGGAAATGCAAACCAAGACCGAGAGAAAAAGAGAACGGGATGATCGCCCACAAAATACGCTTGAACTTATGACCAAGACATTTACTAAAAGGGAAAGTGATGACAAGTGAATGTAAAATTCTTCTTATCACAAGCAAAGAAGATGTTACGACCGATTTTATTGTTCAGGAACTTTCGCAACAAAACACTTCATACTACCGCTTCAATACGGATGAAATAGGCAAATCAATCTTTGTAAATTTTGATTTTCAAAATTCTATCTTCGAATTGCACGATGAACATCTAAATCGAATAATTAATTTATCACAGGTAAAATCAGTGTATTTTCGACGTCCAGAAATTGATTTCAGCAATCAAGGATTGACGGAAGGGGAAACCAGTTTTGTATATGCGGAGCTTGCTTATATGCTGGAAGGTTTGTACCGTATACTGAACAAGGCGTTTTGGATAAATAAGGTTTGGAGTATCAGGCAAGCAGAAAATAAGATTTACCAGTTGCAGCTCGCTAAGGAAATAGGATTCAAAGTACCTCGGTCACTCGTCTCAAATATACCAGCGAAAGCACTGGAGTTTTATAAGGCGACTAACCAGACAACGATTATCAAGCCAATTAAATCGGGACTCGTGGAAGCCCATAAAGAAGAAGGCGTCATTTTTACAAGCCGTCTTCAACTCAACGAGACTAACATTGAACGGGTAAAAAGCTGTCCAGTCTATATCCAGGAATTGATCGTCAAACAGGCTGATGTGCGGGTTACTACTGTTGGTAAGCAGATATTTCCGGTCCGTATCGAATCGCAGGATACTGAAGATGCAAAGGTTGACTGGCGACGTGCAAGAAATCCCCTTCCTCATGCGAGGATCGATTTGCCAAGGGATATTATTGATAAATGTCTTAAATTAACAGCGAGGCTTGACCTTACTTTCGGGGCGATTGATTTCATTTTGGATGAAAAAGGGAATTTTGTTTTTCTGGAAATAAATCCCAATGGTCAATGGGCCTGGATCGAAAAACAGACAGGTTGCCATATTGCAAAAGAAATAACAAACTTACTGATTGAAAAAGCAATGGCGTAATATCAAGGAGTTTTTCTGGCCGATGCTTGAGGGGCCAAAACCAAAGGATCCGATACCTATCCAGTTGTCCCAAATTGTTATTGATGATGAACATTTGGATGATGCCATTAAATGGCAGGAGAAGATTTACGACAGCGAAGAAGAAAGAAGGAAGGGGACAGAAAGTAAAGCGGCTTTATTTTTAAGTACTATCAGTATCGCTTCTTCGCTTGTGTTGGCAGCCACCACGCTGGTGAACTCAAATAAGCAGGCAACATGGCAATTCAAATTAATGATTTTTTTCTCCTTCATTGTTTGTCTTTATGCGGCACGCACAGTTTGGTTTGCGGTAAAAACGTTGCAGCGTGGTAATTACAACGTTTTATCGTTCAGGGATATTAATATTACTGACAAGGATAAAAAATGGAGTAAAACTTTAATTAAGAATCTTGCTAACAACACCCTGAATAACCAGAACACAATTAATGAAAAAGTAGATAATCTCGCAATGGCACAGGATTATTATTTACGTGCATTAGGATGGCTTTGTGCATATGCCTTTATGTTACTGATCTTGACCTTTTTCACTAGTCCGATTGCAAAAACAGATTCGTTGCAGGCGGAATTCAACATAAAGTCATTACGGACTTTAGAAAACAGTTACGCTGATGCACAAATCTGTGAGATCGGTCATGGGCCTTCTGCGCAGTTGAAAATTGCTACTGCACCTGATTCATCGAATAATACAACTGTAGACGGTCGCACAGTTCGCCTGAAATTAGGAAAGATAACAGCGCCTAATTATCCCGATGCAGGGAAGGTGGCTGATAGTGCTATGCACATTGCATCAGTACTTCTAAGTGCCGCCGAATTTAAAGTACTGATTGGCAAAATGGATTTCACATGCATGAATTACAGTCGTTATTGTTCAGAGAATTGTAAAAATTGTAGTGACCGTTTTGGCGGAACGGTAGTACTTGACAGTATATTCCGGGAAAAGGAAGTGACGCTGGACTTGTTCCTGCGAAATTGCAATAATGAATTTGGTCATTCTTGGAAAAATGTGAAAGAGATACATTCCTGCAAGCCCATTGTTTTTTATGATGAAAAAAAATTATCACCGGCATACTGCTATGCTTATCACGTCGCACATGAGTACATGCATATCATCGGTTTTTTTCATACTGACTACAAAGATGATGTAGCTCATCAGGTCGGGTGGATCGGCTGGGAAATTCTGACGAAATGGAGGGCGGAAGACATCAACGTGATGAACCTGCAACCTGGACAACAATAATCCTTTTAAACCTTTTTCCTGAGGCGCCAACAACTAGTTAGCCAACTGCCGAATCATTAAATGTTGAAGAGCGAAACTCTTTGGTGCGTTAGGGTAAACCCCACAGCCGCTGAGCAAATAATTATTTTCCATACCATCACCCTTTGACACTTTTTGACAAGCTCAGAGTGACAATTGTGGCAGTACGTTCCTTACCTTTGCCGCCTTAAAAGAAAAGCTGCAAGTATTTAGGTACGAGTAGCGAGATAATAGCCCAACAACAATGAAGTATCACAACGAAATAGCAAGGAGGAAGACATTTGCCATTATCAGTCACCCGGATGCGGGAAAAACGACGCTGACAGAAAAGTTTTTGCTGTTTGGCGGCGCCATACAGGTGGCGGGAGCGGTGAAGAGCAATAAGATAAAGAAACATGCTACGAGCGACTTTATGGAGATAGAACGGCAGCGGGGTATCTCGGTGGCCACTTCGGTAATGAGCTTTGAGTATAACGGTGTGCTGATCAACCTGCTGGATACTCCCGGTCACAAGGACTTTGCGGAGGATACCTACCGCACCCTGACGGCGGTGGACAGCGTTATCCTGGTGGTGGACAGTGTGAACGGGGTGGAGGACCAGACCCGCCGCCTGATGGAGGTGTGCCGGATGCGGGACACGCCGGTGATCGTATTTATTAATAAAATGGACCGGGATGGTAAGAACCGCTTTGACCTGCTGGAGGAGATCGAGAAGGAACTGCGTATTGCCCTGCACCCGATGACCTGGCCGATCAACAGCGGTAAGGAGTTTAAAGGGGTGTATGATCTGCATGATAAGGACCTGCTGCTGTTTACGGCTAATACGAAGGCGAATGATGAGGATGTGCTCTCCATCAGCGACCTGAATGATGCGATACTGGATGAGAAGCTGGGTGAGAAGGACGCTGCGCAACTGCGGGAGGATGTGGAACTGGTGGATGGTGTTCATGGTGAACTGAACCTGCAGGACTACCTGGATGGTAAGGTGGCACCGGTTTTCTTTGGCAGTGCTATCAATAATTTTGGGGTGAAGGAAATGCTGGATACGTTTATCCGCATTGCACCGACGCCGCGGAGCCGGGAGACGACAGTGCGCCCGGTGAATGTGGAGGAGGAGAAGATGAGCGGCTTTGTATTTAAGATACATGCGAACCTGGACCCGAAGCACCGGGACCGGATCGCTTTCTTCCGGGTATGCTCGGGTAAGTTTGAGCGGAACAAATATTTTCATCATGTGCGGTTAGATAAGGATGTCCGCTTCAGCAACCCGTATAGTTTTATGGCCCGTGATAAGAGTGTGATAGAGGATGCGTATGCGGGTGATGTGGTGGGCCTGTTTGATACGGGCAACTTTAAGATCGGCGATACACTGACGGAAGGAGAAGATTTTTTCTTTACGGGCATCCCGTCCTTCTCCCCGGAGATATTTAAGGAAGTGGTGAACAAGGACCCGATGAAGACGAAGCAATTAGAGAAGGGCTTATTGCAACTGACGGATGAGGGGGTGGCGCAGTTGTTTACCCAGTTTGGTGGTAATAAGAAGATCATTGGTTGCGTGGGTGAGCTGCAGTTTGAGGTGATCCAGTACCGGTTGCTGCATGAGTATGGTGCATCGGTGGTGTTTAACAGTCTGCCGTTCTATAAGGCTTGCTGGCTGACCTCTACGGATGAAAAGAAATTACTGGATTTTTCCCGTTTTAAGCAGGCGAATATTGGCGAGGATAAGGATGGGCACATGGTGTACCTGGCGCAGAGTGAGTGGTTCCTGAATACGGAGAAGAGCAATAACCCGGAGATCGAGTTTCATTTTACGAGTGAAATACACAAATGATTTGGAAATTTGGGAATTGGTTTATTTGAAAATTTCCAAATCAACTCATCAGATCATCTCCAAATTATCAAATCAACCCTTCACCTCATACACATCTGCAAATACCAACCTGTCTTTGAGCGGCAGGCCGCCGAAGTGGACACCGCCGGGATTGGGGTTTGGTTTCAGCGTATCATAGGTGATCATTTCATATTCCAGCACTTTTACCCGGTAAGGGGTTGTGGCATATTCCGAAGGTAAATTAAAGGCATGGCTATGCAGGAACCCGAAATTCTTTATGTCTGCAGCGGTAAGTATATAACTATACGTATCTATGGGTTTTGCGCTGAGTGTAATATGTGCACTTTCGGTTGAAGGCACTTCTATTGGCTCAATGATAAATTCAAATTTTGTCCTGTAGTCAGGCGTCACAGCAATAGAAGGGATAGTGCCGGAGATGGCCACGGTGATATTATTCCTGGTGCTGCCGAGTTTTATGGAGCTTCCTCTTGGCGCTGGTACCTGTATATAATCTGCTACTACAATGGGAGAGAGGCAGCAATCCGTTCCATCTTTTTTGAGCGAATTGCGCTGGTACCTTGCGAGTGCAAGCCGAACAAAGGGATAATAGGCAAATGCAATGTTGAGCAAAATATCTGCATAATACAATTGCCTTTCGGGATCGTATTTTACATCAAAAGCAGCTGCGCTAACCCAGGAGGTATTGTTTTCTGCTACTGTTAACAGCATGTCTGCATTGACTTCTTTCAGGTTCACAAAACTCTTAATATCCATTTTTATTCCTCCCGGAAGCGGTGCAGATATCTTTGTCGGGTCGGTACCCCAGGTACTTACCGGCACACTGCCTGATGATATCTTATCGCTGATGTTCAATCCCAGTATCACGGCCAACTGTTCGCCTTCACCACTGCT
>CALSAT010000023.1:0-17305 GCA_943372905.1 Bacteroides fragilis
TAAGCGTAAGCCATGGAGATAAAGGGAACATCTTGCTTAAAATGGGCAATTATTCGGATGCACGCAAATATGCCGACTCCTGCTTATTCTATTGCCAAAAGATAAAATTTCCACCGACCATCGCCAATGCCTATAGTCTGATCGCAGAAATTGCTGACAGTGCCGGTAATTATACCGATGCGTATACTGCCTTATACAAAGAGAAAAAGATAACCGACAGCCTGAATAAAGCGGAGAATGCAAGATCAGTAAATGAGGTGGAGAAAAAATATAACCAGGCAAAGAATGAAAAGACAATTAAAGAACTATCACAACAGAAACTGATATACGCCCTGTTGGGCATTGCAGGTTTGCTGATCGCCGGGATGATAGCTTTTTATTTCAGGCAACAATCCCTTAAGCATAAACAAACGGTACTGGAAACAGAACAGCGTCTGAACCGTGCAAGAATGAACCCGCATTTCTTTTTCAATGCACTTACCGCCCTGCAACGTTTTGCGCTGAAAGAGAATGACGGCAAGTCACTGGCATCCAACTTATCCAAATTCTCTAATATCATGCGGGAAACCCTGGAAAGCACCTACAAGGAATATGTAACAGTCAAGCAGGAAATAGAATTTCTGAAAGAATACATGGAAATACAGAAGATGCGTTTCCCCACCATGTTTTCTTATTCCCTGATGGTGGATGGCGAAATGGAGCCGTCTGATGTAATGATCCCTTCCATGATCATACAGCCTTTTGTAGAGAACAGTATTGAACATGGTTTTGCAGATATTGATTACCCGGGAGAAATAAGGGTGGACTTCAAACAACTGGACAAAGCTGTGAGCATCGAAATCAGGGATAACGGCAAAGGGTTATCTGTTCCGGGCAGCAAAGCAGGAGAATATATCAGCAGGGCCAGCCAGATCATCAAAGACCGGATATATTTACTGAATATCAAATTGAAAACAAAAGCTGATTTCAGTATAGACAATGACACGGCCGGAAAAGGCGTAATTGTAAAAATAAATCTGCCACTTATTTATACTAATGAGAATATTAATAGTTGATAACGAAAAGGAAGTACGGGAACTGCTGAAAGATATGATAGCTGCCGTATCAGCAGTCACACACGAAATAGCAGAGGCCGATGGTGTAGCCAGCGGCCTGGGTATGATCAATACGTTCCGGCCTGATACTGTATTCCTGGATGTGGAAATGGGAGATGGTACTGGTTTTGACCTCATGAACCAGGTACAGCAACCTTCCTTTCAACTCATCTTTACCACGGCCCATAACAAGTATGCAGTACAGGCATTCAAATGCAGTGCTATTGACTATTTATTGAAGCCCGTTGACATGACCGAACTTGGCAACAGCCTGGAAAAGGCCGCAGCTAATCTTTCTAATACCAATTTGGGGAAACAGATGGCCGTGCTGATGCAACAGCTATCCGGAAAGAATATGACCCACAAGCAGATCGTACTAAAAGATATCGAAGCCAGTTATTTTGTAAAAATTGCGGATATACTCTATTGCGAAGCGGAAGGATCTTATACCAAGTTTTACCTGGCAAATACAAACCCAATCATCATTTCTAAAAACTTAAGTACGTATGATGAGTTGCTTGGGGCCCATGGTTTTATCCGAACCCATCATTCCTATCTCGTCAACCCGGCACGAATAAAGATGTATGACAAAACAGATGGTGGCACTCTCGTGCTGGACAGCGGACATATCGTCCCAATATCCCATCGCAAAAAAGATTTTGTATTGAACCTGCTCGAGAATTCCTAAGCCCCCACTACTTCCCCTTCCAAATCATAATCATACGCCTTGGTGATCTTTACATTTACAAATTCACCAATGGGCAATTTTTTATCGGAATGGATCACCACTTCATTATCCACTTCCACGGAGTCAAATTCCGTACGGCCCAGGTAGCGGCCGGCCTCTTTTTTATCAATCAGGGTCTTGAATACTTTGCCAACCTTTTCCTGGTTCAGTTCAAAAGATATTTCCTGCTGCACTTCCATTATTTCCTGCGCCCGGCTTTCTTTTTCCTCCGCAGGCACATCATCTTCCAAGTCATGCGCAGAGGTCCCTTCTTCATGTGAGTAGGTAAAGATACCCACCCTGTCAAACCGCTGCCGTTCCAGGAAGCCTTTCAGTTCTTCCACATCATCTCTCGTTTCACCGGGGAAGCCGGCAATGAGTGTGGTACGCAAACAAATACCCGGCACTTTCTCCCGTATGGCAATGGTGAGCTCTTCCATTTCTTCCCGGGTTATTTGCCGCTTCATGGCTTTCAGCATATTATTGGCGGCATGCTGCAACGGCATATCCAGGTAGTTACAGATATTGTCCCGCTCCCGCATTACATCCAGTATCTCTAAGGGAAATTTGGAGGGATATGCATAATGCAGACGGATCCATTCCAGTCCTTTTACATCAGCCAGGCGGTTCATCAGGTCACCCAGCATTCTTTTTTTATAAATATCCAATCCGTAGTACGTAAGCTCCTGTGCTATCAGCATCACTTCCTTCACTCCTTTCTTTACTAATCCTTCGGCTTCTTTGACCAGGTCTTCTATTGATTTACTGACATGCTGTCCCCGCATTAATGGGATAGCGCAGAAAGAACAGGTACGGTTACAGCCCTCCGATATTTTCATGTAAGCGTAATGCTGCGGTGTGGCCAATAACCGTTCTCCCACCAATTCTGTTTTATAATCCGCTTCAAATTGCTTCAGGATCAATGGCAGTTCCATCGTACCGAAATAGGCATCCACTTCGGGTATTTCCGCTTCAAGATTATTCTTATAACGTTCACTGAGGCAACCGGTCACATATACTTTATCCAGTTTGCCTTTTCTTTTCAGCTCTACCTGGTCGAGTATAGTATTGATACTTTCTTCCTTGGCTTTGTCGATAAACCCGCAGGTGTTCACCACCACGATATTATGATCGAGCTTTTTGTTCTCGTGTACCACCTCTATATCATTGGCCAGTAACTGGCCGCTGAGTACTTCACTGTCCACCATATTTTTACTGCACCCCAGGGTGATGATATTGACCTTGTCTCGCTTTAAAGTTCTTGTTTTCATGAAGCGGCAAAGATAAATTAAGGCAGGCTAACTTCTTAGGATTACTTTAGCAATTGATTGCTCATATTTGCCCCTATGCTGCTGCTTAACAACATCCGGAAACAATTCGGTCCACACCTGGTTTTCGATATTGATACACTGTTACTTAAGCAAGGTATTTATTGGATAAAGGGGGTGAATGGCTCGGGCAAATCCACCCTGCTTAAATTACTCGCTGGTATGCTCCCTTTCAAAGGGGAAATATTGCTGGATAATTGCTCTCCGTCCAAACAGCCAGTTGAGTACCGCAAAAAGATCAGCTACGCTCCTGCTGAACCATCTTATCCACCCTTCCTTACAGGCAATGAACTAATAGCCTTTGTCAGAAAACTAAAATCCGGGAATGAACTGCAAACCGAAACCCTGAAAAAAACATTGGGAATTAATAATTATACCGATAATCCCACAGGCAGTAATTCCAGCGGCATGTTGAAGAAACTTTCACTCCTCCTGGCATTTACCGGAAGCCCATGCTGGATATTACTGGACGAGCCTTTCACCACCCTGGACCAGCCATCTCAACTGGCATTAAAAGAGCTGATCAGGAAACAACACAAGGAGGGCAACTCTTTCATCATCACCTCACATCATGATATTGATTCCTCCAATATTCCTTTCACACAAGTATTCTTGCTGGAAGACAAACTATTGAAGACAATAAATTAAATGAACCCGGTCAGCAACATATTATCAAGATCAATAACGCAACTTTTCTACCGGCAAAATGCGGGGCTCCTCCTCTTTCTTTTTTTTCTGCTCTTCGGCACACAACCATCCTTATACCACATTGTTACTTTTCATTATGCCGTTATCAAAAGCATTCTGAACCTCGACAGCTTTTTTTTCCTGACGCTCGGGATATGGGCTTTGTATACGTTTAAAATAATTTCCTTTGTTACCGGCTGCCTGAAAAAAGAGAGGTATACTTTTATCTTCGGGTTGAATGAGATCAGTACCACCAAAAGGTTTCTGTATTTACTTCAAATGATGATTCAATTACTGGCTCCTGCCCTTATATATGGAACGGTGATCATTATTATCGCTGTAAAAGAACAACTATGGACAGGTGCTGCCGTAGTATTGTCTGCACTGCTCGCTTTGCTTTCCCTGGCCACTTTCATCACCAATATTCTTTTAGAAAAAGCAAAAGGCCTGCAGGAGATCAGCAGAAGATTATTCTTTTTGCCTGTCATCTGGCCCGTTAGTCTGTTCCGCTTTTGTGTCCGCTACCTTTTTCAGCGACAATTCCTGGCCCTGCTGATAACAAAGTTGTTGTCATTTACCAGTCTATATTTCTTTACCCGCATCGAATCACCTTTATTTGAGAACAGGATGCTTTGGCTCATTTTCATAACCTCTTTGATCGGTCATAGTTTTATCATCTACCGGCTCTTTAATTTTATTGAGCAGGATATGAGCCTGTACAGGAACATGCCTGTAAAAACTCCCCTCCTTTTACTTACACTTTTCCTGCTGTATTGTATCCTGTTATTGCCAGAAGCATGGGCATTGCTGGGTGTGGCAATAAACCAGCACAACTGGGAGGAGTACGGATGGATGTTACTTAGCGGCCCCGGCCTGCTTTTATTAATTAACAGTCTCTTGTATACGGAAGATATGAACATGGAAGAATTCCTGAAACTGCTTTTTGGTATCTGGATAGTTTTCATCCTCTTCAGCCTGTCAAAAAATCATTGGTTGATACCACTTATCAGCATTTTCTTCGGCTGTATCATCTTCCTCATGTCTTATCGCCGTTATGAAAAGAACATGAAAGTGGAAGGAATAGAATGACCTCTGCAAACAAAACAGGGATAGTTGAATTTATTTTCAACCTTTGCTACTCATCCTGCGATATGATAATATGAAGAAAGGGTTTATTTTTCTTTTCATCCTTGTGTTAGCATTGAAAGGGATTGGACAAAATACCGGCATCCCAGATCAGTTCATCCGGCTATATGAGGATAACGATGGAATCAATGCGTTGCTGAAAGGCCAGGACTGGGGCTATACCAATGGAACCCGGTTGGATTATTTCGGCCTCCGCAAAAAGCAAAGGACCAGGCTCCATCAAAAGATCAGGCTGTTCACCCCTGAATATGCTACGAATGGATGGAGCCTGATTCAGGTAATGATCACCCCGCAAAAGACCAGCCCCTTTATACCGGATAAGAATGATTATCCCTATGCCGGAGCATTGATAGGGATGCATACCCGGCACAAGTCCGACCCGTTAAGAAAAAGAAACCTGCAAACCGAATGGATCGCCGGTATAATGGGGCCGGCCTCTTTCGCCAAACAAACACAGGTTTTTCTTCACCGTCTCATTGGTGATCCCCGGCCCAATGGTTGGGATTACCAGTTGCCCACTGACCTTTTGCTGAATTATAATCTGACTTATGAAAAACAAGTGGCGGGCAAAAAAAGGCTGATCGTGGTGATGGGGGCCAGCGGCTTTGCAGGTACTTTATCTAATGGTGTATCTGGCTTTTCCATGATCCGTTTTCAGAAAAATCTCACTTACTTTTCAGGGCTTGGCGGACAGTATTTTCCCGATAATAAAAAGAAAGCTGGAATAGCCTTTTCAATTAAGCCAGCCATAGATGCTGTTGTATATAATGCATTGCTGGACGGAGGATTATTCAACCGGCACTCCCCATTGCATAACAGGAATGCAAAATCGGGTAGTGACCTCCAAAGAAAAAAAATACAGGCAAAGATGGATATCATGCTGCATCTTTCATTCCGGCAGTTCGCTGTATCCTTCACTCAAAAATTATACAGCCCGGATTATAAAAATTACCACAGTCATAAAGTGGGGAATATTTCTTTGTATATGGGATGGTAAGGTGATAGTGAATAGATAAAAGATAATAGCTTATTAAAGATCACAAAAGCTTTTTATTATGAGTATCACAAAACCGAATGGATATATTAATTCTTTGAAGCACTATTATCTTTTATCTATTATCTATTCACTTTTATTTTTTATCTAAATTAAATAGGCTATCCACAAACTCATGTTTATCAAACACCAGCAGATCCTCCATCTTCTCCCCCACACCAATAAACTTCACCGGGATCTTGAATTGGTTGGCAATGGCCAGTACCACCCCGCCTTTAGCAGTGCCATCCAGTTTGGTGATGGCGAGGGCGGTAACATCGGTGGTGGCGGTAAAATGTTTGGCCTGCTCCAGTGCATTTTGACCGGTGCTTCCATCCAGCACCAGTAATACTTCATGGGGTGCATCGGGTATCGTTTTTTGTATCACCCGTTTGATCTTGCCCAGTTCATCCATCAGGTGGGCCTTATTGTGCAGTCGGCCTGCGGTATCTATCAGCACCACATCGCTTTGTTTGGCCACGGCACTTTGCACTGTATCAAAGGCTACAGCCGCCGGATCGCTGCCCATATCCTGCTTTACAATAGGCACCCCCACTCTTTCGCTCCAGATGGTCAGTTGGTCAACAGCCGCCGCTCTGAAAGTATCGGCAGCTCCCAGTAACACAGTTTTGCCCGCCTTCTTAAAATTATAAGCCAGTTTCCCGATGGTGGTGGTCTTTCCCACGCCGTTCACCCCTACTACTAATATGATATAAGGCTTCGTGGGTAACTCTGAATCAAAAGCATAGCTATTTGATTCCGGCGCATCCACTAACAAGGTCTCGATCTCCTGCTGCAACATTTTGTTGAGCTCAGACGAGTTCATGTACTTATCTTTTGCCACCCGCTTCTCTATCCGTTCAATGATCTTGACGGTCGTTTCAATGCCCACATCAGCACTTACCAGGGCTTCTTCCAGGTTATCCAGTACTTCTTCGTCCACGGTGCTCTTACCGGCGATAGCTTTGGTTATTTTGGCAAAGAAGCCTTCCTTGGTTTTTTGCAAACCCTGGTCCAGGCTTTCCTTTTCCTTTTTCCCGAATAGTTTGTTGAAGAATCCCATGATAAGAATGAAATTTTACTTGTGAATAGGCAATAGTAAATGGGGAATAAGAATGCTAAGGTTGGAATACTATTCACTATTGACCATTCACTATTCACCAATTTAAACAACAAAAGCCACCCGTTGGTAACGAATAGCTTTTAATATTTTTTTCAGCACCGAAAATTATTTCTGGGCCAGGAAATCCTTCACCTTGTCTTTGTGAACGATCTGCTCTTTGAACGTGTACGCACCTGTCTTGGGGCTACGAACCGCCTTGATCACTTTTGTCCAGTTTTTTGCTTCGGCTGCCATCTTAGGGTCTTTCTTGATCGCCGTTTTTGCTGCTTTTGCCATGGTATGCTAATTTGAAAAATTAGTGTGATTTGAAAATTGTCAGGTGCCGCATTATCAAATTGGCACATTCCCAAATTTTCAGATTATTTAATTTCCTTGTGAACAGTTACTTTCTTCAGAATGGGATTGAACTTCTTCAACTCCAGACGCTCCGGGTTGTTCTTCTTGTTTTTTACCGTGATATAACGGCTGGTGCCTGGCTGACCACTTGTTTTGTGCTCAGTGCATTCCAGAATTACCTGTACACGGTTGCCTTTCTTTGCCATTTTTTATTGATTTGATAAGTTGCTAATTTGATGATCTGAAGATGTGGGTGATTGTATTTTTAAAATTCCCCCATCTGCACATTATCAAATTCATTAGATTTTCTCTCCTTTTGCTCTCAGTTCCTTTACTACGCTCAGCAAACCATTCTTGTTGATGGTGCGCAGGGCGGTAGTTGATAATTTCAGGGTTATCCATTTATCTTCTTCGGCCAGGTAAAAACGCTTCTTCTGCAGGTTAGGCAGAAAACGACGCTTTGTTTTGATATTGGAGTGAGAAACCTTGTTTCCCCCAATCGGAACTTTACCTGTAACCTGACATACTCTTGCCATAATTGATACAATTTTTCGGACGGCAAAGGTAGGGGAAACAATTAATAATTAAGAATGAATAATTAAGAATTTTGCCGAAAGGTCCATTTTTTTATAACACCCTGTGGAATACTCCTGTTTACTGGTTTTCAACACAAAAAGCTAGGCTCCCTGTCAGTTTCCGGTCCCCACTCGCTCCGTTTCCTCAGTGGCGCCCCCGCCTGACCGCTTCACCGGCTTCATGGCTTTGCCAAATCGCCAGTTAAAGGTTATCCGGGCCACCCTGGAATCCCACTGTATCTCAAATGGCTCGTCAGAGTTCTGAAACCGGGAATACCCGGAGTAGTTTTGGGTATAAAACATGTCCCTGATCGTCAGGCGGAGTGTGCCCCTGCCTTTTAATACCTGTTTTGATATACCGGCCCCCATTTCGCCCTGCGGCGTGAGCGACTCCTGCAGATCGGTCTGGCTGTTCGACAGGTAATACCCGCTTAATTCGGCCGCCCAGCCTTTCCCTAATTGAAACTGGTTGTTGATGTTGATATTGACCTGGTTAATAGTAGCCTTAACAGGTGCCCAAACCACTCCCTCGATCACCTTATGGTTAAAGACCACGGCGGAGGTCAGGTTCCACCATTTTGTGACGGGTATCTGCAGACTGGCGGTAAGCCCGATCTGCTGAAACTTACCCACATTACCACGGGTATAAATGATTATGTTCTTATTGACATTGCTGCTGTTGGAATCAATGATGAATATCTGGGAAAAATAGTCTTTCAGATAGCTGTAAGAAATACCGGTCGTCAGTATTTGCTTATAGGTATGCAACAACTCTATATTCCAGGTGTATTGTGGCCTGATAAAAGGATTCCCTCCTTCGAAAGTGTATTTGTTGATGGTGACCAGGAAAGGATTCAGGTTTTGAAACTGCGGCCGGTCTATCCTCCTGCCGAAACGGATGGTGAAATTATTACTGCTGTCTGCATCGTAAGAAACAAAAGCGGAAGGGAAAAGGCTGCCATAGTTTTTTTGAAAGGAAGAATCTTTTATTACGGCATTGCCCAGCTGGTTCGCCTTATAGCTGGTAAGCTCGTACCGGAGGCCGGCCTGCCAATGCCATTTACCTTTTTCTGCATCCAGGCTGCTGTACACAGAATGGATCTTTTCATCGTACAGGAAATGGTTGCTCCGGCTCAGGTCGGGCTGCCATACAGCCCCATCAAAAAAAGAATACTCGGCCAGGTTATCAGTATTGGTACTGGCGGTTTTAAGCCCGGCTTCCCAAAGCATTTTTTTAAATCGCTTTGAATAGTCCAGTTTGGCGGTAAAAATATTCAGGCGGGAGGGGATATCTCCTTTCGTTACAAATACAACGCTGCCCGGTGTGCTGAGCTGGGTCTCGAAATATTGGTCGCCGGTAATATCGAAGTTGATATAATCGAGGTCCACGGAAAGTTCACTGTTCTCACTAAAACTATGGCGTACATTGAAATTGATACCCGCTCTTTTAAAATCGATATTCCGGGTACCGGACGTATTAATGGTTGAATCGATAACGTATGATGGCGACATCCAGTCAATAGTGCTGAAACTGCTGATCTTTCGCTCATTAATATTACCGGTAAAAGCGGCCCCGAGAGTCGTTTTCTTATTGGCAAAAAAATCAACCCCGGCCTTTATATTATGAGAATTGATATTGGTCCGGGTAATATTAGGCTGTTGCAACAAAAGAGAATCGGCACCATTGGTATTGAAATATTTCCGCAGGGCATACATCTTCATTCTTTCCCTGCCCACCCGCATGCTGTAATTAGCATAAAAATTCAGCTTACCGGTCCGGTAGTTAATATTGAGGCTGCTGTTACTTTTAAACAAATAACCCTGGCCAACGCTCAGGCTAAGGGAGCCATTGAACCCTTTTTGCTTGTTCTTTTTGGTTTTGATATTGATAATGCCTGCATTACCCGCCGCATCGTATTTGGCGCCGGGGTTATCGATCAGTTCAATAACATCTACCTGCGAAGCATTCATGCCGGACAGGTAGGCCTGCAACTCGGCACCATTCAGTTGTGTTTGCTTTCCATCTATCAGCACCATTACCTGCGGTTTGCCTTTCATGGCAATGGAACCATCCCTGCCAACAGTAATGCCCGGTGATTTTTCCAGCACCTCCATTACCGTGGCCCCAGCATTCGTGATGCCCGCTTCTACATTTATGACGGTCTTGTCGGGTAAAAATTGAACCAATGGTTTTTTCGTCGTCACGGTCACATCCTGCAGCAGGGTTCCCTGTGATTTCAGCACCACGGTCTCCACATCATTTATATTCTTGATGAGATCGATCAGACCAGTGGTCTGCGACTGATAGCCTATAAGCCGGACCCTTACATAGTAACTGCCGGCGGTTATTCCTTTAAACTCTGCCATACCTGATGAATCCGAAACGATTGTTTTTAGCAGAGACGAATCCTGTTTTAGCAATTCCGCAGTAGCATAAGGAACCGGCAGGCCATTCTCAGCAAATACAGATAGCCTGACAGACCGGTCACCGCCCGGCTGTGCCAAACAGATCATTCCGCAAACCAGGAGGGTAACCAGTAGAAATAATTTCCGCATACGATACAAACCTCTAAATTATCAAAGGCAGGCATAGCAGCCCTTCTTTTTTTTCAAACGGTATTAAAAACAGATGGGTAGCGGCGTAGCGGCCCTTTTTGCCCGATTGCCTCTTTTGGAATAACTTCGCCCCTCATTACTTATCAACTAATTAACTAATCAATTTATCATGGCATACGATGTAGTGGTTCTCGGAAGTGGCCCCGGTGGGTATGTGGCAGCTATCAGGGCTTCCCAACTGGGTTTTAAGACAGCAGTTATAGAAAAAGAAAGCCTCGGCGGTGTTTGTCTCAACTGGGGTTGTATTCCCACCAAGGCACTGCTGAAGAGTGCCCAGGTATATGATGATATAAAACATGCGGCCACTTTTGGTATTGACGCTACCGGCACTCCCAACTTTGAAGGCATTGTAAAAAGAAGCCGTGGCGTGGCCGACAAAATGAGCAAAGGGGTCCAGTTCCTGATGAAGAAGAACAAAATAGATGTGGTGATGGGCTTTGGCAAGATCGTGGCCAAAGGCAAACTGGAAGTAACGGCCGCCGATGGCAGCAAACAAACCGTAGAAGCCAAACATATCATCATCGCCACCGGTGGCCGCAGCCGCCAATTGCCTTCCATGCCGATAGATGGTAAAAAGATAATCGGTTACCGCGAAGCAATGGTGTTGCCGCAAATGCCAAAATCAATGATCGTGGTCGGAAGCGGCGCCATCGGTGTGGAATTTGCCTATTTCTACAACACCATGGGCACCAAAGTGACCATTGTGGAATTCCTGCCCCGCATCGTACCCGTGGAAGATGAAGAGATATCAAAAGAACTGGAAAAGAATTATAAGAAAAATGGTATCACCATCATGACCAACAGCGAAGTAACTTCTGTGGACACTGCCGGTGACGGGGTGAAAGCAACAGTAAAAACGGCGGATGGTGAAGTGGTACTGGAAGCTGATGTATTATTAAGTGCCGTGGGTGTGGCCGCTAATATCGAAGGTATTGGACTGGAAGAACTGGCGGTGAAGACAGATAAGGGACGCATTGTGGTGGACAAATTTGGCCAATCAAGTGTACCGGGCATCTATGCTATTGGCGATTGCTCTCCCGGCCAGGCCCTGGCCCACGTTGCCAGCAAAGAAGGCATCGTTTGCGTGGAAGCCATTGCGTACAACGAAAATAAATACCATCACCAGCCGGAAGCCATTGACTATAACAATATACCTGGCTGTACTTACTGTGTGCCGGAGATCGCCTCCGTAGGCTATACAGAGAAGCAGGCCAAAGAAGCGGGGTATGAAGTGAAGGTTGGCAAATTCCCGCTCAGTGCGAGTGGCAAGGCTTCAGCAGCCGGGCATACCGAAGGCTTTATCAAAGTGATCTTTGATGCCAAGTATGGCGAGTGGCTGGGCACACACATGATCGGGTACAATGTAACGGAGATGATATCTGAAACGGTAACGGCCCGTAAATTAGAGACCACTTACCACGAAGTGCTGAATGCCATCCACCCCCACCCCACCATCAGCGAGAGCATTAAAGATGCGATCGAAGTGGCATATGGAGAGGCAATACATATCTAAAAATCAAGGAAACAAATTATCAATACCAAAGGATCACCGGGCGACTGGTGATCCTTTTTCATTAAATACTTTCTTTAATTTCAACCGGTAACATTAACTGGCTTGCCATTAAATGTTACTGGTTGAAAGTCACCTTTTGAATAGAAAATTTTCTTGCAGGTCTTCGTGTAAACTATTCAACCAAACTCCATTTTGGTTTCTTAATTATTCTCCAGGTGCCAATTCGTTGTTGGGGAATCATAGAAATTGAATCAGTTATACTCTCTCTGGGGTACTGTTTAATGATCAGCTTTCCAGTTACCTTAACTCTCTTGCCATAATACTCATCACCCCATTCATAAACACCATCTAAGGAATAACGACGACCGTCATCAGTTTGTACCATAGCATCATGTTTAACTTCTATAGCTTTCCCAACAACAGTTATTCTGCCTTTCTTGTTATAAGTATCTAAGTCAGCAGAAAAAAAAGCTGCCACCATTGATATCAAATATAATTTTGCTAACATAGTTGAGCCTTTTATTTTATAAGAATAGTAATCATTTCATAAAGATAAAACCTCCTGCTACCATAGCTCCCTTTCAAGGTTAGGAGACAGGAATTCTATAACCATTCATTTTAATTTTTGTTTCCAGTATTCTATGTCTTCTCTCTGGTGCACACCTACCCAGTTCTCTCTTTTTTTTACATACTCGAATAGTAATGCATTTTTTTCATAAATCTCATATAATATTAGGTTTGCCGCCCAATCAGATTTTTTGTTTTCTAAAAGGGAAATCCATTCCTTTCTTGATATATTAACGAGCTGTCTTTTAATAGATTGAGGAAGTGAAACATGAATTACTATATTGGGCTCAACAATAATCTCAGAGTCGTTAAACACCGGTGATATGTACCAAATTGTGAATTTCAGATCTTCGTTCCTGATTAATTGAAGTAAGTCAGAACTTTGACTAATGAATTCCTGGCTATTACATATTATGGACAAAAAAAACAGGTATTTCATTAATAAGTTGGGTTTAATTAATTCGAGCTAGGATTCCAAATCTTGTATTCCCTGTACCTTATACCCTTAATAAGCAAAGACTCTTTGCTTAATATGCCGGAAGGAAGACGATATGTATTATTGATCTCGATATATTATTAATGATAAATCCTTTGAATTCTTGTATCTAACCAGTCTCTAAAATCACTATCTCTTAAACAAAGACTATCAAATGTAAATTTTGAAAAAGCAGCATATGAATCAAGGGTCTTATCTAACCCTGCAAATTCCTTAGGATCTGGTATAAAAACTCCTGTATATTCTTTAGGAGATGCCTGTTCAAAGAAAACATATCTTGCTGTCTTTGTACTAAGTCTTGTATACATTGTTTTTCTAAGCAGATTAGAGTCAATACTTGACAATAATGAAAGGTTATAGTTTTTAATTAATGAATCAAGAAATCGCTGAGGAATATTATTCACTTCAAATTTTTCTACTTGCATTTCATTCATATCTTCTTGAGTCAAAATTACCTTGCCTTTTTTAGTAGAGAAAAGATAGAACTCTCCTATTAGTTTGCCATTTAAAACATAGTACCTTTCTAAAGAACCCGGGAAGCTGTCTATATAATTAAAGGGGTCCCATATTCTAATTTCAAAGTGTTGGACTCCGTCTTCTATTTTCGGCAATGCTATTTTTTTTAAATAAATATCAAGAATTGCGGCAGGCAGTGGCCTTTCATGATCCAATTTTTTCTTGAAACCTGTTTTATTATGCGAACAATTTACTAAGGTTAAAGAAAATGTAAGTATTAAAACAATATTTCTAATCATCACATTAATTTGAATAAAAGGTTTGTAATAAAGATACATGCCCTGCAAATTGCCCCTATAATTCCTTGTTTTAAGGTGCTTCTGCGAAAACCACTTAATTTGATACATTACCTGCAGCCGAACTAAAATAAAAAACCCCGGATATTACTCCGGGGCCGTTTGCTTGCATATCAGCCAATACTTTTGGTGTGGCTGGTCGTTAGTTTATGAGCTGGTTGCGACTTATAACTTCACAAATTTCATCTTCATAGACTCCCCGTCATCCTTTTTCGCTGCAATGAAATATACACCTGCCTGCAGCCGGCTTACATCAATTCGCTGATTTTTTGAGCTAATTGACACATTCATAACAAGTTGCCCCTGCATATTGGTCACAAAAATAGTTTTACCGATCCAGCGGATATCGTAGCTAAAATCCAGCATCAGCTCTGTGGAGGCCGGGTTAGGATACAAATTGGGCCTTAGCCATTTGGGATCAGGCTCTTCCGGCAGCGGAATACCGGAGAACAATGGCATGTCCAGCCCTTTTGAACTCAGCAGCGATTGCCTCGGCCCGCCATTTTCAAACAGTACCCGCATACGGGCCTTCTGCCCTTGTGTAAACAGGTTGGTACATGCTTCATTGGTAAAATCCATAAAGTTCATGTACATATCTCCGTAAGGGGCATTGCCACAGGTGATGCGCACGGCTGAAGGGCAGCCCGATGTATAACTGGCCTGTTTAGGAGTATCATTTACACCATCATCACCACAGTATTCATCCCCCCAGAGATGGCGCAGGTTCAGCCAATGGCCTGCTTCATGCACCGCCGTTTTACCCAATGAAAAAACAGAACTTCCGTTGTTAGTACCAAAAGCCGTATAGTTGATCACCAGGCCGTCTTTCTTTTCATCCGTACCCGGCAGCGTGGCATACCCGGCAAACTTATCCAGGTTACAAACCCAAATGTTCAGGTAGCTTTTCGTGTCCCAGGCATCAGCACCCATTTCAGCGGCAAATTTCATTTTATCATCAGCTCCCCATTTGGTAACCGGGGTGTATTTGCGGGTAATACCGGAAGTGGATCTCCGGCGGGGGTCTGAGGTGGCCAGTTGAAATTCTATCTCACAATCAGCGGCCAGTGCCCGGAAATGAGGGGGTGCCGAAGCAGTGTCAGTATTTCTTCTGCGAAAATAATTGTTCAATGCGGCTATCTGGCTCATGACCTGCGCATCAGTTATCTTTTCCTGGGGAGTATGGTACAGGATATGTACCACCACCGGTATTTTTATCACTATTCCATCCAGCCGGGAGGTAACTCTGCCGGTGGCCTGCTGTTGAATAAAATTCTCCACCGCCTGTATCCTTGCGGAAAGAATAGGGTCTTTCCCCAGTTCTGCCCGCTGATAGGAAAAGCTGTTGCAGGGTTCCTGTGCAAATAATTGAGTGGTGAAAGCCAGCGCTAATAAAATTGATCCTCCCTTCATAGTTTCCGTGTGTACATGGTTAGTTAAGGCATGGCAATATCAAAATGGCCATGAGCTCATCATCAGAAATTGGAAATAAGAAAGGATAAATAGGAAAATAAAAAGGGGCGTCTCAGGGATATGATTTCGAAAGGGTGGAATTCTATGAACAAGGTTCTTTGTGTCTCAAATATAATTCATTTAACCAATTGTCAAAGAAGTTTTTGTATCGTATTTTTCCGATACCGGCCCATACTTGGAAAAGCTTTAACAACGAGAAAGCCACCGGGAACTTATTTTTGTATCAACGATATAATTAATTACTAATGAAGAAATTCTTACTCTTTGCAGTGGTGGCAGCAGTTGTCTCTTGTAATAACAATGATCCGAAACCCGATCCGGACAAACCCGATCCCAATGCCCCCAAAAGCATGAGCTATTCAATTGTGGCCACCTATCCGCATGACACTTCTTCCTATACCCAGGGACTGGAAATATATAAAGGAGAAATGTATGAAGGCACCGGCAACTATGGGTTTTCAAAACTAAAAAAGGTAAACCTGGCAACTGGAAAAGCAGAAAGAGAAATTGCCCTTGATAAAAAATACTTTGGAGAAGGTATCACTATTCTCAATGATACCGTGTACCAGCTTACCTGGAAAGAAAAAACAGTATTCGTTTACACACTGAAGGATTTCAAAAAGATCAAAGAATACCCCTTAACCACTGAAGGTTGGGGCCTCACCAATGATGGTAAGAACCTGATCGTAAGCACCGGTGGCAGCGATCTGTATTATTACGAACCGTCCACCTTTAAATTAGTAAAAACACAAACCGTAATGGAAGGCAGCAGCCCCAGCTTCAACCTGAATGAACTGGAATACATCAATGGCTTTGTCTATGCCAATCAATACACTTACCCATATATTTTTAAAATTGATCCCGCCACCGGCCTGGTAGTAGGCAAGGCAGATGTGACCCAGATATGGGAACGGGTAAAAAGAATTGACCCTAATGCCGAAGTTCCCAATGGCATCGCCTATGATGCTGCCACTAAGAAAACCTATATCACTGGTAAATTATGGCCGGAATTGTACGAGGTTCAATTCAGCGAATGATCATTTTCCTATCACATAAATAACCGAACTGCAGCGCTTCACATCACCCGCGGCTTTTATATTCGACCGGAGGCCATTAAAGAAAGAAGCCACCAGGTTGGTCCTGCCATTTTTATATTTACTGCTCAGCATGGAAATATAAAAACTGTCGTACCACATCGGTAAATGCTGGTATAATTTCATTCCGTGCTTTTCCACCAGTACCTGGATTGATTGCGGGGAAAAATGATACAGGTGACGGGGCACATCATATGCTGCCCAAAACTCTTTATATACAGCAGCATCCTTTGACGTGTAATTGGGTACCGCAATAAACAACCGCCCCTGCTCTTTCAGCAGTTTTTTTAATTGGGCAATATATGCCTGCAACTCATGCACATGCTCCAGCACATGCCACATGGTAATAGCATCGTAAGCATCCGCTGGCAACTGATAAAACTGGTTAATATCAGTCAGTTCCACCCCATTTACCTCCAGCGATACTTTCCTGGCATCTGCATCAGGCTCCAGGCCCGTTACGGTCCAGCCCTGTTCCTTCATTTCCCGTACAAATGCGCCGGTGCCACTGCCCACATCCAGCAGTTGCCCCCTGGTCACCCCGGTTGCCCTTTCAACCAGCTTCCGCTTCTGCTTTAAGGTTCTTTTGCGTACCCACTGGTACAGCCGGTTTATCAGGCCTTTGGAAGTATTAGTATGGGAAATATAATTCTCTGATTTATAATAAGGAGAAACAGAGGCAGCATCC
>CALSAT010000024.1:0-17054 GCA_943372905.1 Bacteroides fragilis
CTATCCAGGCCCAGCCACTGCCATCTGCAAAAGCAAGCGACAGATTTTTACCACTGCTCAATCCCACACTGGCAAGAAACAGGCTGATGCCAAGTTCCCTTATCATCAGGTTGGCGCTGTTGGTAGTATAATTATTCAGGTATAATAAATTGCCAAAACGGCTGAGCGTAAGCGCAATGATCAGCGGGCCGCCTGCCATCCCGATCTTTACTGCCACCGGCATATTGGGAAAATGAAAAGGAATGCTTCCTAATATCACTCCCAGCACAATACCCATAAAGATCGGCGCCAGGTCAGGCACTTCCAGTTTCTTTAAGGAATTGCCCAATGCGGCCGTTACCTGTTTCACCCCTTCTTCGGTACCCACTACTTTCAGGGTGTCGCCAAGTTGTAAAAAAATATCTCCATGCGGCACCATTTCCACACCCGCACGGCTAAGCCGGGTAAGGGTAAAATCATGCTGTTGCAGTTCGGGTTGGTCGCCCAGGCGTTTATGTGTAACATCCGTTCTGGTGACCACCACTAACCGGGAGATAAGATGGCTGTCCTTAGCGGTCTTCAGGTTCATAGTGCCGGGAGGGCCGATTAGTAACTTCAGTTGTTCGATCACTGGTTTGGCAGCCACTACCAGCAGCACATCATTTTCAGACAATACCAGGTCGGGAGTGGGGGTAATGATTTCTCCCTTATGAAACATACGGGATACTACTAACGGCTCTTTCAGCAGTTCAAATAATTTTCGCAACGGCTGTCCTATCAGTTGTTTATTCTCCAGGTTCAGGTGAACAGACACCGGGCGGTTGGCCCGCAGCACACCGAGCTTACGGTGAAACTCCTGCTCCTTATCGATCTTTACCCGGAATATTTTTTTCAGCAGCAGTATAGAGCCAATAATACCGAACACCCCCAGTGGATAGGTAACAGCATACGCCAGTGTGATGAGTGATTTATCACTTACAGAAAGGTGAAGACCTGCTGCTGCTGCCTGTGCTGATGCCAGTCCGGGAGTGTTGGTCACCGAGCCGCTCATTACACCCGTCATCACCCCAATACTATTACCACTTACAGAATACAGGATGATGGTGATAGCAACACCCGTTGATACAATAGCAAGCGCCAGCAGGTTGTTAAGTAATGCATTTTTCTTTAGTGAGGCCCAAAAACCCGGCCCGACCTGCAAGCCGATCGAATACACAAAAAGGATAAGCCCAAACTCTTTTATAAAATGCTCTGTGTTTATATCTATTTCCACACCGAGGTAGGAAAGGATCAGCCCGGCAAATAATACCCAGGTAATGCCCAATGAAATACCGGCAATTTTTATACGCCCCATCCATATGCCAATGGCGATCACCAGCCCGTAGATGATAACAGACTGTGCGATGGAAGTTTTGGAGAAAAGATCATTTAACCATTCAGGCATACTGCAAATTCAATACAATGTATTCTTTTTAACCATACACAGGCAGCAGTATAATACTGCTGCCTGTACGGTTTTTAAGGCAGGCGATCAATCAGAGGTCATCCTCTTTCCGGCTGCAGTCCCCATTGTTCCGGGGATCGCCACAGGGCAGAAAGAAGCAATTCACGCATAAAGAAGAATTCTTTAGGCAGTTTATCATACATACGTTCAAATAATTCTTCGTGAGATAAGAGTTCCTGTTTACCAGGCTCACGGTCCACCGTCATGATCCTGGCAAAATCTTCTTTGGTAAAATTTTCCATGCCGGTCCAGTCCATGTCTTCATACCGCGGCATCCAGCCGATTGGGCTTTCTACAGAAGAAGCATTGCCCCTGATCCGCTCCACGATCCATTTCAGCACCCGGATATTTTCTCCGAAGCCCGGCCATAAGAACTTGCCGCTATCATCTTTTCTAAACCAGTTCACACCAAAGATGCGGGGCGCATTGGGAAGGTCACGGCCAAATTGCAGCCAGTGGTTTACATAATCACCAATATGATAACCCATAAAGGGAAGCATAGCAAAAGGATCACGCCGAACTTTACCTATTTCACCAAAAGCAGCGGCAGTCATTTCGCTTCCCATCGTAGTGGCCAGGTACACGCCAAAATTCCAATTGAAAGATTGATATACTAATGGCACGCCGGTACTTCTTCTTCCTCCAAAAATGAAACCAGCAATAGGCACACCGTTGGGATTATCCCAATCACTGTCGATTGCGGGATTTTGATAAGCCGGTGCGGTGAACCTTGAATTAGCATGTGCTGCAGGCTTGCCGCTTTTCGGGTCCCAGGGTTTTCCATGCCAGTCGGTCAATCCTTCTGGCGGTTCTTTGGTCAGCCCTTCCCACCATACATCTTTATCGGCGGTAATGGCCACATTGGTAAAGATGGTATTGGCCTTAATGCTATCCATCGCATTCGGATTGGTTTTATCATTAGTGCCGGGAGCTACACCAAAATAACCAGCTTCCGGGTTGATGGCATATAAACCGCCATCTTCTCCTTTATGTATCCAGGCGATGTCATCACCTACAGTCGTTACTTTCCATCCTTCAAACTCTTTAGGTGGAATGAGCATGGCAAAATTTGTTTTGCCGCAGGCACTTGGAAAAGCCGCCGCCACATATGTTTTTTGTTTATCAGGAGATTCTACACCCATGATAAGCATATGTTCTGCCAGCCAGCCTTCCTCCCGTCCCATGACAGAAGCGATACGAAGGGCAAAACATTTTTTACCCATCAGGGCATTGCCGCCATATCCGCTACCATAAGAAATGATCAGGCGTTCTTCCGGGAAATGAGAAATATATTTTACATCAGGATTGCAGGGCCAGCTTACATCTTTTTGATTTCCCTGCAATGGGGCGCCCACAGAGTGCAGGCATTTTACATAGCTTTTCTTCTGCAGGTAAGGCAATACTTCCTCTCCCATACGGGTCATGATGCGCATATTCACCACCACATATTCAGAGTCGGTTATCTGCACCCCGTACCGGGACAAGGGTGAGCCAAGCGGCCCCATGCAGAAAGGAATAACATAAAGAGTGCGCCCTTTCATACTTCCTTCCAGCAGGGATTGCAGTTTCTTTTTCATTTGCACCGGTTCCATCCAGTTGTTGGTAGGGCCGGCATCTTCCTTCCGGAGGCTGCAGATAAAAGTTTTATCCTCCACCCTGGCCACATCACTCGGGTCGCTGAAACAGGCAAAACTGTTGGGCCGCTTTTCCGGATTCAGTTTAATAAATGTTCCTTTAGTTACCAATAAGTGGCAGAGGTTATCGTATTCTTCTTTTGATCCATCACACCAGTGTACCTGGCTGGCTTCACAAAAAGAAGCGATCTGCTTTACCCATGTTTCCAGTTCGGCTCTGGCCGGAGCGGTCTCCATGGCAAAAAAGTTGGTCTGAGTTGACATATTTCTTGTGTTTAGAATAGGAATTTAAAAAAAGGCAGGCAATCGTGACGCTGAAAGAGGAAATTATTTTCAGCACCATAAAAATGACACTATACCGCATTATAACTAATGCGCTAACTCATAAGCTGCTATGAGATTAATTAGGTGTTTATACAGGCCGCCGGCCGGAAAGAAAACAGGAAGCAATACAAAATGTTAATATAGGGCCGGATACTACTGCTGTCCTGCAGGAGACAAAATACAGCAGTACACGGGCAATATCTTGCACCAGTAAAACCAGTGCGACAAAGAATTCGTTAGTAATAAAAAAGTATTTATGAAACATTCGATCTTATTCCTTTTAATTGGCGTTTCATTGCTCACATCCAGTTGTGGAATGAGCCAGGCCAATAACAATGCCACTACTACTAAATATCCCGACCCTCCGGTGGCCACTCACCAAACCTCTTTCCCGATGAAGCTTACAGAAGCCCAGTGGAAAGAAAGGCTTACAGCCGAGCAGTATTATATACTGCGGCAGGAAGGAACAGAAAGAGCCGGAACAGGGGTGTATGATAAATTTTATAAGAAAGGGACCTACTACTCCGCTGCATCCCTGCAACCGGTATTCAGTTCAGACACAAAATTTAATTCAGGTACCGGGTGGCCAAGTTTCTATGCGCCTATTACTTCCGATGCTATACGGCTGATAAAAGATGAAAGCTATGGAATGGTGCGCTGGGCTGTGGTAGACAGTAAAAGCGGATCACACCTCGGTCATGTGTTTGATGACGGACCCGACCCTACTGGTAAACGGTATTGCATTAATTCACTGGCATTGATATTTGTGCCGGAAGGAGGTAAAGCCCCGACAAGTTCCAAACCACAATAAGGCAATAAGCAGTTCTCTATACAAAGAAGTCCGTTATGCAATGACGGGCTTTTTTTCATTTTTAAGCACAAGCCAGGCGATCAGCAGGCTGATGAGCATAAAGAGCCCGCCCAGCAGGAAGGATACCCCGGGAAATAAAAATGGGGCCTTTTCGCTGGTAAAATAAGTGAACAGGTTATTCATCATCAGCGGGCCGATAATAGTGGTAAGACTCATCAGGCTGGTCAATGCGCCCTGCAATTCTCCCTGCTGCGAAGGTGGCACATGCTGCGCCAGTGTAGCTTGCAGCGACGGCCCCGCAATACCTCCGAGGCAATACGGAACAAGGAAAGCAAACATCATCCATCCCTGCGAGGCGAATGCAAATAACACTAACCCGATAGTATATAAAAATAACCCGAGGTAAATACTTTTATTATTTCCCAACCTGGGTGTGATGACCCTTGTAAGTCCCGCCTGTACAGCGCCAACCAATAATCCCACCACGGCCAGCGAAATGCCCACCATTCCTTCTGTCCACTGAAACCGGTAGATGGTGAAAAAATTCCAGTTGCCCTGTACTGCCTGCGCAGCAAGGTAGATCAGAAAGAAAGAAAAGGCCAGTCCGCCAATGCCCGGTGTGTTCTTCAGGAATTTTAAGGAGCCCAAAGGATTAGCCCTTTTCCACTCAAATGGACGGCGGTGCTCTTTGCTTAATGATTCGGGCAATACAAAGTATCCGTACAGGGCATTCAGCAAACAAAGAATGGCCGCCGCATAAAAAGGCGCACGGGTACCCAACCCTGCAAGCAGGCCACCCAAAGCAGGACCAATAACAAAGCCTAATCCAAAAGCCGCACCGATAAGCCCGAAATTCTTTGCTCTTGTTTCGGCCGTGCTTACATCGGCTATATAAGCAGTAGCGGTAGTAAAGCTGGCGCCGGTAATGCCTGCAATGATACGGCCGACAAACAGCCAGCCATAATTGGGTGCCAGCGCCAGGAAAATATAATCAACACCAAAGCCCAGCAGCGAGCTGAGTAATACCGGCCTTCTGCCGTATTTATCACTCAGGTTGCCAATAAGGGGGGCAAATACAAATTGCGTAATAGCATATACGGACAACAACAAAGCCCCATAAGAACTGGCTTCGTTTACCGGGATGTTTTTTAACTCAGAGATGAGTTTCGGCATTACCGGGATGATGAGGCCCCAGCCCATTACATCAATAAGAAGGGTGATAAAAATAAAACCAACAGCTGCTTTGCGGGGACTGGCCATAAGAAAGTAAAATGAACAGCAAAGTTGTGCGTTTTTTTCATCAGGCAAGAATATTAAAAAAAACAGGAGCAAAAAAAATGACCGTTCGGTGGAACGGTCATTGGCCTCTTTGAAAAAAACAGAACTATTTCAGTGTTCTCATATAGTTAACCACAGCCCACATATCATTGGCACTGGGAATTTTTGTTTTATAAGAAGGCATGTCTTTCCTGCCTTTTTCAGTTTTGTAATACAGGGCCCCGTCTGTTTGTGACTGGAAGGAAGCTTTGGTGAAATCGCCGCAATCAGTATCTAACTGGGCTGCTTTAGGTCCATCGCCTTTTCCTTTTGTTCCATGACAGGATTTGCAATGCTGGTTGTACAGGGCTTTCCCGGTTACTAACGATTCAGCATTACCTTTTAAGGGATTCACCTTGTTCTTGTAAGCATCCGGAACAGGCCATGGTTCCTGGAATGTATTCTTCGGCATAAAGGCCAGTAAGCCGATAGCAAAGAGGCACGATAGCAATACGGTCAGATTTTTTTTCATTTTCATTGTTTTTACTTATTATAGATGTATGTATGTCAGGAAGTAGTTGCATCGGACGGCGGCGATGGTTGTTCTTTTCGCAGCCTGAACAATTCATATACGATCACGATATAGTGTCCCCATACGGTCGCCATCAGGATAATAAAGGTGATCAGCATCCATAATGGCGGATGTGAACTCCATAAAGCTCTTGGTTGCTCCTCAATTTTATCAGACACCGGCACTCCCCATTTTTGCTCCACAGCAGCCTCCAGGTTGCCATAGGTCTCATTCTCCTCTAATCTTGCCAGTAAAGTGATATTGCCTTTTGCATCACCCGGGAGGCCAGCAGGTACTTCTACTGTAGCTTCCCCATTTTCATCTGTGGCGCCTTCGCCGATCTTTAGTGGGTTGAACAGTCGTTTTACAAATATTCCCACCGTTGCTTCCGGTATAGGCGTCTCAGTTCCCGAAACCACATCCACCAGCCGTAGCTGCACGCTGAGCAGGGAATCTTCCTTTACAGGGGTAATAACGAGCATAGCCCTTTTAATGGTCAGTTCCTCTTCTGCTCCTTCCATTGATTTATTACCGGCGATCACCGCTTTCAAACGGAACTTTCCTTCCTTATCAGTTGTAATAGCATCTCCCTTTACAGTAAGCAGCGCTATCCCGTTCATATCAGCATTAACAGTGCCAAGCTCCTGCTCCGATGTATCGCTCAGCAAATAGAACCTCACTTTCAGGCTGTGAAGTTTGGTAAGCGTTCCTTTTATCTTGGCCCGCAGCGAGGCTTTCAGCTCAATGGTATTATCGCTTTTTTGAGTGCTGATGAATTCAATAGACGGAGAGATCAGTCCTGATTCTTCTTCCGCAGCAGCCTCTTTCGTGGCCGCGGGTTCTTCAGCCGGTGCTGTTTTAGTAGTATCTGCCTGAGCTAAAAGACTGGCTGGAATAAATAGCAGCGCCAACCAGGAGAGCAGCACATAGTGCCGTACACTTTTTAGCATTGCTGGTATAAGAGATTGTTTCATAAAATAATTTTATGCAGGTTGAACTTCTTCTTTTTTGGTTTCAGTATGGTTGGTAGCGGTATGCGGATGTTCATAAGGCTTATGCGTGTCTTCCAGGCCAGATACCGGTACGATGGTGACAAACTTTGACATGATAGTAAAGAACAGCAGGAAAGAAGCAATACCGGCAAACGTCAGCGCCCATTCTGGCCAGGTGGCTGAATATTTTACATACGCAGCCCTGGTGTCCTGCATCGGCAACAGCGGTGATTCTAATGTAGGAACAATGATCAGGTACCGTTTCACCCACAATGCGATCACCATCAGGAAGGCGCCCAGGGTGATGAAGTTTGGCTTTCTGGTTTTTGGTATCGCCACGATCAGGATGGGTAAAAGAATACCAGCAGTATTCGCAAAGAGTGTCCACCAGCCATACTCAGCCGGATTGAATAATTTATTGATCACTTCATTGTCCCATTTTTCAGAACCAAACCAGCTGGTAAAATATTCGGAGAACGTAAAGTAGCCATACCCTGCCGCCAGCACCATCATAATATAACCGAGATAAGTAAAATGCCGGTCAGTAAAATAATTCTCCAGCTTGTACATCTTCCTGTACACCCACATCGCCACTACCAATACTCCACAGCCGGAATACAATGCACCCAGTACAAAATAAGGACCGAAGATCGTACTGTGCCATCCGGGCCGGAGCGTCATACCAAATATCCACGACAGGATAGAGCTTACAATAATAGAAAGCGGGATCATGATGATGGCCAGCAAATTCTGTGAAATAAGCAGGTGCCTTTTTTGACTCGCAGCACCACGGTACCCGATCGCCAGGAATTTATACATCTTTTGTTTCCACTTGGGAATGTTCAGCTTTGCATCACGGTACACCGCAAAGTCTTTGATCAGTGCCATGTAAAGAAACAGAACACTACCAACAAAATAAGTGAGAATGGCCAGCACATCCCAGGTCATAGGAGATTGCAGTCTTGGATATACAAATAAATGATAGAGACGGTCGAAGCGGCCCACACAAAGCAAAATGAAAATAGGGCCCACGATCACCGAAACGATCGTCATCAGCTGTGCAATACGGATAATGGGTTTGCCCCAGGGAACTTTGAATAGATGAAGCAATCCCGCAATGATCGCCCCGGCATAGCTGATACCAATAAAGAAGATGAAATTCACAATGAACAATCCCCACACCACATTGTCCCGCATACCGGTCACACCGTGGCCTTTGGCTATTTGCAAATACAAAGCATATCCGCCAACAATTATCCAGAGCAGGAAGAAGATGGTCCAGGCCCAGTTCTTTTTAGTAAACTTTTCAATATTCTTACGTTGGTAATTGAAAGCCTCCTGTTGGTATGTATTGAGTTCCATAATAAAATGATTCGTAGGTAAATTGAAAATTCAATCCGCACTATTTCTTTTCTTCCAGTACATCTTTATATTCCTTGTATCGTTCCTTCAGGTCATCAGACAATGATTCATAACCTCTCTCCACAGGGAACTGCCTGTCTTTTGGCGGCAGGTAGTAAACCCTTGGCTTGGTGCCCAGCTCTTCCATATATCGGTAGCCCGCCCGGTCTTTTATCAGTTGTGTGAAGCTTACTGTTTCATCACCATTGGTTACGGTATCTTCATTCTCATCACCGAAATAGAATACACCATTCGGACAAGCCTCCACACAGGGTGGCAGCAATTCTTCTCTGGTTCTGTCCGGACAGAAATCACATTTTTCAACCGTACCCACCTGCGCAGGAATATTGGTTTCCGGATTAGAAGCAAGGTTTCTGATATCAAGCGGCATTTCCGGTTCATTCCAGTTAAACACCCTGGTGGAATAAGGACAGGCCGCCATGCAGAACTTACAACCAATACAGCGGTCATTATCTATTAATACAATACCATCCTGTCTTTTAAAAGTGGCATCCACCGGACATACTTTTACACACGGGGGATTATCACAATGGAAACATTGTTTAGGAAACCAATACGGCGCTCCCTTATCACTGTCCTTTATCAGTTTTACGGTCAGCCACTCCATATCCTCCGGCCGGTAGTGATGTTTCTGGCAGGCTGTAATGCACTTACGGGCATTTTTGCAGCGGGCCAGGTCCACCACCATCACAAATTTTTTACCCGCAATACCCTGCCGGGCTTCCAGTTTGGATACGATGGCCATGTGTTCCTGGTGGTTCAGGTAAGCGGAGTCAATCTCAACGATTTCCCCATCAGGAGAAAGCAGTTTTACTTTTTCCCCGCTCGCCGCTTTTTTCGAAGAGCAGGAGCACACAAGGCTTCCGCAGGCAGCGGTAGCCGCTGTAGCAATAGCGGCAGTCTTTAAAAAGTTCCGCCGGCTTTGATCATTTATTTCTTCCTGTTTCATTAGTATATATATAAAGGAGTAAACAGAACTTATTGATTAGTATCCTTTGAAGGATTTTTCATCCAGTCGTATATGTCTTTGTTAGAAGCTTTTTGTTTTTGAGAGACAGCATCAAATACAGCCTTATCCACTTCCACCAGCTTGCCATCCGCTGTCAGCATTTTTATCTTTTCCGCAGGGGCCTCCTTTTTCGCCAGTAAAGAGGAGAAGAAGTCGCGGCGGGATCTCTCCGTTGATTTTTTATTGTTTCCCATAATTCATTGCCTTTTGTTTTTTATTACTAAAAAAAGGTGGTGCAACTTATTCAGGGAAGACTGACAATTGCATGACAACCGTCAAGAGGTAAAGTGAGAAATGTCACAGAGTCAGCAGAGTTGACAAGCCTTAACCGGGAATGTGACAAAAGTCATATTGCACATAGTCCCTTGTCATAAAACTGTCAAGATGCCGCTCGCTACTTTTGAAAACGAATTTTTAATCAATAGTTCTTTCCCGGTATCAATTTTCTAAAAGTTAAACTGGCTTTTTATGAAAAAGGTTTCATTTATCCAAACAGCGGTGTTAATTCTTTGCGGAGTGTTTCTGTCAACGGCTGTTTTTCAATGTACAAAAGAGGGAGTGCTGGTAAAAGATCTCGACAGATCTTATACAGGAGCTTCGGATTCTACTGTATTTGCTGCATTTTATGAGAGTAATACAATAACCCCTTCCGATGCCACCCCCGATATAAATGACAAAATGAAATTCAGGGGGGTTCAAACAGTCATCCACGAATACTGCGGCACATCCAATTGTCATGGCGGCCCTATTGCCCCCAAATTTGATACCTATGCAGAGATCATGAAGTTTGTTACTCCGGGTAATCCCCAGGGAAGCAAATTGTGGGAATACATTACCACTAATGACTATGATAAAGCAATGCCTCCTGTGGCCTCCAACCATGAGTTGAACACAACCGATAAAGGCCTTATTTATAACTGGATCAAAAATGGCGCTAAAGAAAAACCAGACTTGGCGGACTTCCGCCCTGCAGCTATCCGCCTTATTGTAGATGGATGCGGTTCTGCCAACTGCCATAACCAGGCCACCGCTACCGGCGGATGGGCCAGGAGAGGTCTGATACCGGGATTGACATCAGCAGATACATCTCAATTTACTTATATCAATCCCATTACCGGTGCTGTGACCGTGTACTGCCAGCTTTCCAATTCAACACTGCTCAACCAGGTATGGACATCCTATAAAGACAGTGTAAAGAAATTCTATTCCGATACCGTGGCGTATGCAAGCTTCCGCCCATGGAAAACATTTACCACTCCGCGGTCTGCCCTCAGCACCAGGGGTCCGTTACAGAACTATGATGACATCCTGATGGACATCATGTATCCAAAAAGTGCAAGAAGTAACTCAAGTGTACAATATACAGACCCCGTTACCCTGGTTCAGTATTATGCAAAAGGTAATTACCTGAATGTAACAAGCTCTATGGTCTCAAGGTGCGACTCTACTCTTCTGCTGGCCAATCCATTTACTGGTGTATATGCCACCGCCCACCAGGGTGATATGGCCTATGGCGATGGTGGATTGAAGCCCAACGAAGTGGCGCTGATCAAAGCCTGGTACTTTGCTGATCCCAACATTCCTGAAGTATGGAAATACGGTCAGGCCAATGCAGGCATATTCAAATACAGAAAATCAGGAACTATCATCAGGAGGTAATCAAATAAAATCATTCTAAAATCTCAGGGTATGAAAACAAGAATAATGATAACAGCGATGGTCACCACAATGGTCATCTACGCACTGTCATCCTGCTATAAAAATAAAGAAGACATTACCGCCTTGCCAAAAGTGTCTTTCAGAAGCGAAGTGGTCCCCATCATTACAGCAGGCCCCTGCGGCTGCCATAATAATGGAATAGCCACCAGGGCTGTTCAGTTCTCCCACTTTGATACAGTTTTTTATGACGCCATACTTTCAAGAAGGGCCTACCTGGATTCAATGTCAAGGCTGGTCGGTAAGCACCCCGGTGGCGGCGGAATTGAATTTGCAGCCAACGAAAGAAACATCATAAAAAGATGGATAGAACAGGGCGACCCTTATGATGATGGCGCCGGCTGCACCGTATCAGGCACCATAAAATACACCGTTGACATCCTGCCTATCTATACCAGCAGTTGCAAAGGATCTACCTGCCACGGTGGTATAGCCGTTACGCTGGATTACAATAAAATGGTGGCTGAAAAAAATGATCTCATCACCATCATGAATTCTGGTGGCAGCCAGGGACACCCCGGCGGAGTCTTAAGCCTCACCACCTGCACTATCAACAAATTCAAAGAATGGATAAACCAGGGACAACCCCAGTAACCATTTAACAGCAACCAATATTGTTTTTAAAATAAAAACAGGTATTTATGAAAAAGATATTATCGCTCCTGCTCGTTGCAACTGGTTTTTGCACCATGGCCATTGCCCAGGATGTGCCCGATACGGTAGCAGTGCCTGAAGAAGCGGCTCCCAAACAAAAGTTTACCAGGGCTACTTTCAACTCCACCAAGATCATCAACATGCAGAGTGTGGAGATCGTAACCAAAGGAAACCTGCAGTTCATGATCAATCACCACTTTGGTTATTTCTGGGATAAAGACCGTGGCGGAAAAACCGGAGAAGTATTTAACGAACGATTCCGCCAGAATCTCGGCAACCTCTTTGGCCTGAACACCGGCGTGGCCCATACGTACCTGTCTTTCGATTATTCACCCACCAATTGGGCTAATCTTGGTCTGGCAGCCACTGGCCGCTCCGGCTTTGAAGGATGGGCTAAATTCAAAATATTGCGCCAGCAAACCGGCGAAAAAAACATACCACTCACACTCGGATGGTATTCCATGGCCAATATTTCCACCCAGAAAAAAGAACTCAATGAATTTACAGACAACCGCTGGTCCTTTATGCACCAGTTACTGATAGCCCGTAAGTTCTCCAATAAATTCTCACTCCAGTTCATGCCTACCCTCATTCACTTCAATATTGTTCCGTATGGCATTAACAACAGCAACCTCGTGTGGTCAATGGGACTGGGCGGAAAGTATAAGATCAAAAGCAACCTGAACCTCACCTTTGAATATGCCCGCCAGCTTAATATGTATGAAAACCTCGTTACCAAAACCGGCAGCATCATCAGCTACCAGCCAGACCTGCTGTCACTTGGCCTCGAAATAAATACAGGCGGTCACCTGTTCCAGTTCTTTATTGGCAATACAGTAGATGGTTCTAATATTGAGCACCTCGCAAGAAACAACAGCAGCATCAAAGATGGCAAGTTTGCAATGGGCTTCACTATCAACAGGAGTCTCGTTCTAAAAAAATAGGATAAATCGAAATCCAAGGTCCAACAGGAACGGCCGGCTTGCAAAAGCTGGCCGTTTTAGTATGCCCGCCCGCAGAACTCCGCTATCCCAATTACCCGGCAAAGAAGCCCGGATCATCTCTTTTCATCCTTATCTCAATGGCTCATTTAAAAGACTCACCTGGATAAGAAGGATTTTGTTAGCTTAAAGCGTCAATACTGCAACCCATTTGAATGAACAGGAACTGATACAGCAGCTAAAGCAGGGCGATGAGCCTGCTTTTCGGTGGCTGGTAGAAAGCTACCGCAACCGGGTGTATCATACTGCCCTCAACATTGTGCAGGATACAAAAGAGGCAGAAGACGCCGCCCAGGAAACATTTATCCAGGTCTTTGAATCAGTAAGATCATTTAAACAGGAATCCTCCCTTTCCACCTGGATATACAGGATCGCCGTCCGGAAAGCCCTGGATAAGATAAGGAGAAGAAAGACCAGGCAGCGGCTGCATACCATACTGCCCTGGTGGATGCCCGCAGAAGAAAAAAGCGCAGACGATCGTTTCCTGCATCCGGGAATACAGGCAGAGAACAAAGAAAAAGCAGCAGTATTATTCAAAGCCATAAACTCATTGCCCGAAAAACAAAAACTGGCCTTCACCCTGCTAAAAGTACAGGGAATGAATTACGAAGAAGCCTGTGAGATAATGCAGCAAAACATCAAAGCCGTAGAATCGCTAATCAGCAGGGCAAAAGTGAATTTGCAAAAACAACTCGAAGAATACTATAAGAAAGTAAAATAACGCTATGGAAAAAAACACCACACCATTAGTTGATCAGCACCTTCAAAGTATGCAGGGAATGCAGGAAGTGGGTACAGATGATTTCTTTTATACCCGCCTGAAGGCAAGGATGGATAAAGAACAGCAGGCACAGGGCTGGGCCCTCCCGCTGAAGCCCGTATGGGTGGCAGGCGCACTAACAGTACTGCTGGCAGTAAACGGGTTAATGCTGGTGCAGCAGTCAAGATCAAACAAAAAAACGAAAGGGACTGCCTCCTCCATACAAACCTTTGCCGAATCGTATGATCAGTCACTCACTACCACCTATTAAAAAAACAACCATGAGCACCGGAGCAAAAAATAAATTATTAACCTGGCTGGTCCTGTTGCTGCTTGTAGCCAATGCAGCAACCATCGCCTTTTTTTGGATGAATAAGACAAAATATCCGCCACCACCCAAAGGAACACCCAAAGAATTTTTAATAAAAGAGTTACAATTAGATGCGAAACAGCAGCAACAATTAGAAGTATTCGTAAAAGAACACCAGCAGGCAGCCCGGCAATTACGGATAAAAATAAAAGAAGGAAAAGAAAACTTCTTCTCCCTCCTGAAACAACCAGCCGTTACAGACAGCATAAAGAATGAATTATCAACTGTAGTAAGTTCATACATCCGTCAGTTAGATATATTGACACTGGAGCACTTTCAAAAAGTAAGAAGCCTCTGTAAGCCGGAGCAGCAAGCGAAGTTTGACCAGATCATCAATGAAGTAACCACCATGATAGGCCAGCCCGGCCCCCCAATGGGTCCCGGAAATGGCAGGCCTCCCGGCCCGGGCATGCCGCTACCAGCAGAGTAAAAAAGAACGTAAAAAAAATATTCATTTATAAAAAAAGACATGAAAAAAATACTGACCACCCTCGTACTTGCCTCCTTGATTGTCATCGTAAGGGCACAGCCACCCAAACCACCCACACCAGAAGAAAGATTAAAAAGAACCAGTGAGTTAATTCAAAAAGAAGTGCAGCCCACTTCCAATCAGCAAAAAGTGATTGAAGAAGTATTCAAAATATTTTTTACCGCAGCAGATAAGCTCAGAAAAGACAACCCGCCACCACCGCCCCCGCCACCCGACCCGGCTGTAAAAGCAGCCATGGATAAGCTGGTAAAAGAAAGAGACGAAGCCATCAAAAAAGTATTGACGGCAGACCAGTATGAGAAATATAAAGAAACAGCAAAAAAATTACAACCACCACCACCCGGCGGGCCGGGTGGTAATAATGGAACACCACCTCCTCCGCAACAGTAACACAACAAGCTATACCTGCGGGAAGAAATATTTCTTCCCGCATTCATTTAACAAAGGGCCCATTATTCCGCCGCTTTTTCTATTTTGGCAGAATGTATTTTGAATTCAACCGGTTCAGTTCCCTCTTATTTGTTTTCTTTCTGCATGGCCTCGTGTACGCATTGCTCCTGCTGCGCAAAGGCATCATCAATGAAACACGGTCCGACAAATGGCTCAGCCTCTTTCTTTTCCTCTGTATCTTATATATCGCCCCGTGGATGGTGGGCTTCGCAGGCTGGTACGACACACAGCCCTATCGGGACCTGCTCTTCTACATTCCTTTCCAGCAACTCTATTTTATAGGGCCGGTCATTTTCTTTTATGTACAAAGCCTGCTCAATCCTTCATTCCGCTTTGGAAAAAAAGAATGGCTGCATTTATTGCCCGGCATCCTGTACTTACTCTTTAGTATAGTCATGGTCGTCACAGACAAGCTGGTACTCAAAGAATATTTCTTCCTCGCAAATGGCGCTGATCCTGATTTTGACACCTGGTACCAGCTCACAGGCCTTTTATCCATGCTCATCTACTTCTTCCTCTCATTGCGCTATTATAGTCTTTATAAAAAGCTTATGCTGCAGGTCATCAGCTATGCAGATATAGTAATGTTTAAATGGGTAAGAAATTTTTTGATCGCTTTTTTAATAAGCATCCTTTTCAGGATCAGCTTCAGCATCGCCGACCTCATCAGCACCGGCACATACATCAGCACCTGGTGGTACTTTCTGGCCTTTGCCATCATCTTTTATTACATCGCCATTACCGGCTATGCCAATTCCATTGAAACAAAGATCGCCTTCCGGCCAAACCTGCTCAGTTACCGGCCCGCCTTGCTGCTCAATTACCAGCTTACTGATACATTTAAAGAAACAGATACCGAAGAAGCCGAGGTCATCAACATAGAATCCGTACCCGCCGGCAACAGCCAGGTTGAAGAGGAAGTAAAAGAGTGGAAAGAAAAGCTGTTACAACTGATGCAGCAGGCCAAAGCCTACGAAGACCCCGAACTATCTCTTTCACACGTTGCAAAACAATTGCAAAGCAACCCCTCATTTATTTCCAGGATGGTCAACCAGGGCTTTGGCATCAACTTTAATGATTTTGTCAACCAGTTCCGCATAAAAGCCATAAAAGAAATGCTGGACAAAGGAGAACATAAAAAACAAACATTACTCGCTATCGCCTTTGAATGCGGGTTTAATTCCAAAGCCACCTTCAACAGGGCCTTTAAAAAAGCCACCGGGTACAGCCCCAAAGAATGGCTGCAAAAAAACCATTGAAAACAAACAGTATCATACAAAAATTCGGGCCGGGAGGAATGCATTACATACAACTCGATGCCACACCTCTCCAAAAAGTACCGGCCGGCGGCAATAAGAGGGTGTTGTGTACATTAAATGATACCCTTACCATCCATGCCGCAGTAATGAAAAAAAAAGAAGGCCTCCACTATGTAATGGTCGGCGCTAAATACCTGAAACAGCTAAAACTAAAAGAAGGCAGCCGGGTAAAAGCAGCTTTTAAGATCGATGACAGCGAACTCCAGTTTCATATCCCCGAAGAATTTGCTGAAGTAATAGCCACAGACCCGGCCGCCGCTGCAGTATTTTCAAGTCTTACCGATGGCAGAAAAAGAGGCCTTATTGCCCTCGTAAACATGGTAAGATCAACAGATAAGAAAATAGACAGGGCCCTGCTCATCGCCCAAAAGCTCAAAGCAGGCATCAGTTTACCTGCCGCCATCCTCTCCAAAAAGCACTGATCGCCCGGAACTCCTGCCGTCTCGTATAAAACTCCCACCCTCTCGTATAAAACTCCCGCCCTCTCGCATAGAACTCCCGGCTTCTCGGAGAAAACTCCCGCCGTCTCGGAGGAAACTCCCGCCGTCTCGGAGGAAACTCCCGCCGTCTCGGAGGAAACTCCTGCCGTCTCGGAGAAAACTCCCGCCGTCACGGAGAAAACTCCCGCCGTCTCGGAGAAAACTCCCGCCGTCTCGGAGAAAACTCCTGGCGTCTCGGAGGAAACTCCTGCCGTCTCGGAGAGACCCCCCGTCGTCTCGGAGAAAACTCCCGCCGTCTCGGAGGAAACTCCCGCCGTCTCGGAGAAAACTCCTGGCGTCTCGGAGAAAACT
>CALSAT010000025.1:0-16991 GCA_943372905.1 Bacteroides fragilis
CGAACGGGAGAATGTGATCGTAAATGAGATCGAAGTGGAATCAGATTCGCTGCAGGTAAGTGTGTATGACAACGGGGAAATAGACGGCGATATCATTTCATTGTTCTATAACAAAAATCTGATCGTATTCAACCAGAAACTTACACATAAGTCGCTCCGGATGAATGTAACACTTGACACATCCAAAGCCTATAACGAGTTATCAATGTTTGCAGAGAACCTGGGCCTTATACCACCGAATACGGCGCTGGTGATGATCAACGACGGGAAGAATAAATTTGAGTTGCGGCTTTCCAGCAGTTTGGAGAAGAATGCCACGATCAGGATAAAAAGAAAAAAGCCCGGCAACTGATCTTGCTCAGAAAGAGAATCCCCTGATCCATTTATTATCAAGCAGGTATTGTTGAACTTCTTTTAATTTTTCTTCTGCCAGCATCAGTTCGGCTGCTATTTCCAGTGAATCATCTTTCAGAATGATCTTTCGTTCTTCTGTCAATACGCCAAGGTTGCGGAGCCCGTCGAGAATGTTATCCTTTTGCGCTGCATCTGCTTTATCTATTACCAATGTTAACTGACGGGTCAGTTTCTTAGTGTTAAATAATTTATTGATGAATGGGGTAATGAAGATAATGATCAGTGAACCTGCCATAAAAGTAGCGGCAAGGAAGAACTCCCCAAAGCCGATGGCGAGTCCTACTGCGGCAGCCAGCCAGATGATGCCTGCCGTGGTTAATCCGGAGATGGAGAACCCATCTTTAAAAATAGCGCCGGCACCGATAAAACCCACCCCGCTTACCACATAGGCTGCAATAGTAGTGGGGTTGGCACTCCCTCCCACTTTATAAGAAAGAATACCAAACAACGTAGCGCCAAGACAAATGATGGTGATCGTTTTGAGACCGGCGACTTTATCCTTCATTTCCCGCTCCAGGCCGAGTATGATGCCTGCGGCTACCGCCAGCAGTGCTTTGTACACATCCAATATTTCCCAGTGGTCGATCATATATCTTACTATTCAAACAGTTCCGGCTGATTATCTGTCTTTCCTTTTACCCATTCCATTTCTGTTGATTTGCTGTAATCAGCCAGTTTGGTTCCTACCGTACGATAGCCTGTTACTTCCGCGATCTTTACGATCTTCAGTTTCGCTTTCCGTATCTGCGCTCCCCTGCCCTGCTGCATGGCCAGTATCGGTTCTTCATCTGTGGTGACGGCTTCCACATAATTACCATCGCCTTCCTTGATGAAGAGAAATTTTGTTTTCAATGTACTGGTCTCGATCCTGAACCGCTTCACCATGTACTGCTTCTTATCATTATCCACATATACGGCGGTGATGATCTTTTCGGGATCAAACTTGATGATCTCCAGTACTTTTTCCGCATCTATCTTTTGCGTCATTTCCTGGTCGGTCACTTCATAGTTACCATCGCGGTACAATACCAATATACGGTCTTCGGGTTCAAAACTGCCAAGGTAAATGCCTTTTTCCTCTGCACTCAGACGTCCGAATTTTTCATCAAACCATAATTTACGTCCGCTCAGCGTAGCCCTTCCTGCTTCTTTGAAGCGTACAGACTTAATAGGGTACTTAGTAACCTGGTTACCCATACTGCTGCGGCCTTTAATGCCCATTTCCTCAAAATAAAAGTCAAACTCTTTGATACGGGCTGAGCATCCCGGGGTCAACACGATCTTTACCACTTCCGCTTCGCCATTGGGGTTCACACTCAGGTAATGCACTTTGCTTTTCTCATCGCCTTTGGTCAGGTCGTATTCCTTATCCCTGGTTACACCGGTTACATTAAACCGTTTGGCATAACTCACACCGCCCTTTCCATCTGAATAGATCATATTGTAGGTTGTCCGTTCGTCATTCTTCTGGAACACTGCCGCATGTAAAATATCCTTACCGATAAAGGTCTTGTCAGAAACTTTCACCACTTTCATGATACCCCGCTTCGCAAAAACGATGATATCATCCAGGTCTGAACATTCAAACAGGAGTTCATCTTTCTTTAATCCCGTGCCAATGAACCCTTCTTCCCGGTTCACATACAATTTAGTATTGGCAATAGCCACTTGCTTAGCTTCGATCACCTCAAACTGTTTGATCTCCGTCTTCCGTTCCCTGCCCTTGCCATACTTCTTCAGGAGGTTCTCATAATAGGCAACGGCAAAGTCAACGAGATTGTTCAGGTCATGTTTCACCTGCTTAATATCGGCTTCCAGTGCTTTTATCTGGGTATTCAGTTCATCAATATCCAGCCGGTAAATACGGCGAACCGGCTTCTCTGTCAGCTTTACAATATCTTCTCTTGTAATATCTCTTCTCAGTTGTTTTTTAAAAGGAGTGAATGCTTTGTCAATGGCCTCCAGTACTGTATCCCAGGTCTCATGTTTCTTTTCCAGTTCCTTGTATATCTTCTCTTCAAAAAATATTTTCTCCAAAGAAGTGTAGTGCCATTTCTCCTGCAGTTCGTTCAGCTTTATCTGCAGTTCCTTTTCCAGCAGGTCCTTTGTTTTATCTACAGACAGCTTCAGCAATTCCTGTACACCGAGAAATTGTGGCTTTTGCTCTACGATCACACAGGCATTCGGAGAAATGGATATCTCACAATCCGTGAATTTGTATAAAGCATCAATCGTAATATCTGGCGAAATGCCCGGCGCCAGGTCCACCTGTATCTCCACCTCCGCCGCTGTATTATCGGTTACTTTTTTGATCTTGATCTTTCCCTGGTCATTCGCCTTTACAATGGACTCCATCAGTTGCGTGGTGGTAACACCATAAGGCACACTCTTGATGGCCAGTGTTTTCTTGTCCACTTCTTCTATATGGGCCCGCACTTTTACTTTCCCCCCCCGCTTGCCCTGGTTGTAATCGGCCACATCAATCATGCCGCCCGTCTGAAAATCAGGGAACAATTCAAACCGTTTACCTCTCAGGTGTTTGATGGCTGCATCTATCAGCTCACAAAAATTATGTGGCAATATCTTGGTTGATAATCCCACTGCAATACCATCTGCGCCCTGTGCCAGCAGCAACGGGAATTTCATTGGTAATGTGACGGGTTCATTCTTCCGGCCATCATAACTCAGTTGCCATTCGGTTGTCTTACTATTGAAAGCCACTTCCAGTGCAAACTTGCTCAGTCTTGCTTCAATGTACCGGGCGGCAGCGGCATCGTCACCGGTGCGCACATCGCCCCAGTTACCCTGGGTATCTATGAGCAGGTCTTTTTGCCCCATGTTCACCAGCGCATCCCCGATACTGGCATCACCATGCGGATGGTATTGCATCGCCTGCCCGATGATGTTGGCCACTTTATTATAGCGGCCATCATCCATTTCCTTCATGGCATGAAGGATACGGCGTTGTACCGGTTTCAGTCCATCTTCTATGGCCGGCACCGCTCTTTCTAATATTACATAAGAGGCATAGTCCAGGAACCAGGTCTTGTACTGGCCGCTTAAGCCACTGTCATTGTTTTGAATGTCTGTTATTTTGTTCTTCGCTGCGCTCATTTCTTATTCCAATATTATCGCCAAAAGAATTATACTTTCATTATACTCAATGCCATATTTTACACACTACCCTTCTGCTGAATTTTCTTCCGCTACCGCTTCTTCCTGCCTGGCCCCTCCCAGCTTTACATCAAAATCCTTCCAGGCTTTGTTCACATCACCCGTCACCTGTATTTTTCCCTGGTTGATGAGTTCTTTCATTCTCCACATAATGAACACATCTCCTGTTTTTATCTTCATCCGGTGCAAAGTATTGCTCAGCACCCGGGTTGCTTTTTGCCATTCGCCGGTAATGTTCTTCAGTATCTCACTATCGTAGAAGTTGTCTTCTTTACCAGCTATCTTCTTACCACCTTCCAGTATTCGCACCACGGCATTCTCTTCCATCATCTTCTTCCATTCATCCGGGTCTATTTCAAATTCACTTAGCGTAATGGGTCTTGCCAGTTTCTTTGCTTTAATAAACTCTTTTGCCTGTATCTCATTCAGCCACGATGGATAAAAGATATGTCCCTTCTCATTAATGAACGGCAGGTTGTTCAGGTACAATATCATCACCCGCCCCTGGTACTCCCGCAGTTGTGGCATCAGCCAGTAGTAGCCGCTCACATCATGCTGGTTTTGCCCCATCCATATCCACAATTCCAGCGCCGGGTCTTCAGCCAGTTTGGCTTTCAGTTCTTTCACTGTTTCCCTGTCATCGAATGTTCCTGCATGACTATCTCCTGCCGGAGACCCCTGTAACAATCCTTTCCACCACTCAATCCTGGCCTGCCACCCTTCTTCGGTATCTATTCCTGCCAAAGGCCCCACAGCAAAATCATCTTTTATCTGCAACACTTCTCCTGCCAGTGTCTCATCCATTTCCATTACCTGTTTCATCAGGTCTGTTTCGCTTTCATTGAATACAATGTGTATCATAATAACTAACAGTTAAAAACTAAAAATTAAAAAATGTCTCTCTTTAAAGTGTCATCACTATTCTCTGTTATCTTTTATCTATTCACTATTCACCGGCGCATCCAGTTCCACCTTCAGGTTGTCAATAATAAACTCCTGCCGGTCCGGGGTATTCTTTCCCATATAGTATTCCAGCAGGTGTTGTATATGCTCTCCTTCTTCCACCCGCATCAGTTGCTTGCGCATACTGCCGCCAATGAACTGCCCAAACTCATCCGGGCTTATCTCACCCAATCCTTTAAACCGGGTCACTTCCGGTTTCGTACCCAATTTCTTCATCGCCTCCTGTTTCTCCTGTTCACTGAAACAATAGATGGTTTCCTGCTTATTCCGTACCCGGAACAACGGCGTTTCCAGCACATATACTTTTTCATGCTTTACCAGGTCAGGAAAGAATTGCAGAAAAAAGGTCATCAGTAGTAACCGGATGTGCATCCCGTCCACATCCGCATCGGTAGCTATCACCACGTTATTAAAACGCAACCCCTCTAATCCTTCTTCAATATTCAAAGCATGTTGCAGTAAATTAAACTCCTCGTTCTCATACACCACTTTTTTTGTCAACCCATAACAGTTCAGCGGTTTACCCCGCAGGCTGAATACCGCTTGTGTTTCCACATTCCTTGCTTTGGTAATAGAACCGCTGGCACTATCACCTTCGGTGATGAAGATGGTCGTTTCATTTTGCTTCGCCACAAACAGTTCTTTTCCTTTTGAGGGCGCCTCATCATTCAGGTGAAAGCGGCAATCCCGTAGTTTCTTATTATGCAGGTTGGCTTTCTTCGCCCTTTCATTCGCCAGTTTGCGGATACCGGAAAGTTCTTTGCGTTCCCGTTCACTTTGCTCGATACGCTTTTTTAGCGCATCGGCTGTGGCCGGGTTCTTGTGCAGGTAGTTGTCCAGCTCTTTACCCAAAAAATCCATCATGAACTGGCGCATGCTCTGTCCATCTGGCTCTATTGTTAAAGAACCCAATTTAGTTTTCGTCTGGCTTTCAAATACCGGCTCCACCACTCTAACAGACACCGCCGCTACAATTCCAGTCCTGATATCCGATGCATCATAATCTTTCTTGAAGAAATCTCTTACCGTCTTTACATACGCTTCCCGGAACGCCTGCTGGTGAGTGCCACCCTGTGTGGTATGCTGTCCGTTTACAAAGCTGTAAATGTCTTCGCCATATTCATTGGTATGGGAAATAGCTACTTCAATATCATCACCACTCAGGTGAATGATCGGGTAGCGGATCTCATCTTCATTCGTCTTGCGCTGCAACAGATCGAGCAGGCCGTTCTTACTTAAAAAACTTTTTCCATTGAAAACGATCTTCAACCCGGCATTCAGGAAACAATAATTCCATATCTGGTTTTCAAGAAACTCATACAGGAATTTATAATTCAGAAAGATCGTTTCGTCAGGGATGAAGCTAACCAGCGTACCATTTTGTTCAGCCGTCTTCGCCTCCTTATGCTCTTTCACCAATACACCTCTTTCAAATTCAGCCGTTTTTTCCTTTCCTTCCCGGATAGCTGTAACTGTAAAATGATGACTGAGCGCATTTACCGCTTTGGTACCCACACCATTCAATCCCACTGATTTTTGAAAAGCCTTACTGTCATACTTAGCGCCGGTATTGATCTTGCTCACCACATCCACCACTTTACCCAGTGGAATACCACGGCCATAGTCACGAACGGTCACCTTCTTTCCTTCAATGGCCAGTTCCACCGTTTTGCCATGCCCCATCGTGTATTCATCAATGCAGTTATCCATCACCTCCTTCACCAATACGTAAATGCCATCGTCGGGTGAAGAACCATCACCCAGTTTACCAATATACATACCGGGACGCAAACGGATATGCTCTTTCCAGTCCAGCGATTTGATACTGTCTTCGTCGTAATTAAAAAGGTCTGTCGTGTCTTTTTCTTTTGCCATATTGCTTACTAAGGCGAAGCCGGAGGAATCGCCTCAATCATTTTCAGGTTATTTGATTTTTTTCATCAGTTTGTTCACCGCCAAAGGATGCCCTCACACAAAAAACCTCCCAACAGGGAGGCATTGGGCGGGTGGTGGCAAATATAACAAAACCAACCCTGCCTTCCGGTTTTGTAGTTATTCACAAGTGGGGAAAACAAAAGAGGCTTAAGCTAGATCATAGTCTCCAATATGGATTTGTATCTGATAATTCAAGAGTTGATCACTTAATAAGTTTTGCATACCTGGTGTTTTTCGGAGTCAAAGCTGTCTTAGTGAGTATCATCTCCATCAGAAACATAAAAGAAACCGCTAAGTAACACAATTCCCTGCCTGACCAATCTCCCCTCCCCGCCTGACCTCACTCACTTATCCTGTACAATAACTGATGTAGCTTTATATCCTAAAGCAGTTCTATGAAAAAGTTATTCTTTCTTCCGCTGCTGGCGTTCCTTATCGGTTGCCAGCCCAGCAAGATCACCCAATCATGGGCCGCAAAAGAGGCCGCACCAAAGCAGTATAAAAAAATACTGGTGCTGGGCGTATTGACAGACAATGACAACGAATTGCAAACCCTGATGGAAAACCACCTGGCGGACGATCTGCGGACCATGGGCTATCTGGCTATCGCTGCTAATAGAGTATTTCCACCCGGCACTTTTGTGAAAGGCGATACCGCTCGTGCCATAGCTGCCATTAATGACAAAGGGTTCGATGCTATTCTCACTATAGTATTGCTTGACAAGAACAAAGAAAAATACTATGTGCCCGGCCGTATTACTGATTACCGTTACTTTGATAAGTATGGCCGTTTTCACCAGTATTATAACCTCGTGTCAGAACGCATCTATTCCCCCGGCTATTTTGCAGAAGAGACCAAATACATCTGGGAAAATAACTTTTATGATCTTACTTCCCGGCAAATGATCTATTCTGCACGCAGCCGCTCATTCGATTTTACTTCTAAAACTACACTGGCGCATACCTATGGGCAACTGATGGCCAACAGCCTTGCAGAGAAAAATATTTTGATAAAACCAACCAGCATGGAAGAATAAGATGTATTACATTTAGCAGTGCCTTCACCCGATTACCAAACCACCCATCCGAAAAACCGGCAGCAATGGCGGGCCTGGTTAGCAAAGAATCATGCCACCTCACCCGGTGTGTGGCTGGTCTATTATAAAAAAGAAACTGGCAAACCACGAATGAGTTATGATGAATCAGTGGAAGAAGCCCTCTGCTTTGGGTGGATCGACAGCCTGCCCCGCAAACTGGATGCTGAACGGTCTATGTTGAAATTCACTCCCCGCAAACCCAAAAGCGTATGGAGCCAGCTGAATAAAACAAGAGTGGACAAACTGTTACAACAAGGCCTGATGATGCCTGCCGGGTTGGCCAGTATAGAAAGGGCCAAACAAAATGGCAGTTGGGAAACACTGACTGCCAGCGACACCGATGCAGCCAATAACAAAGTGCCCGCCAACCTGGAAAAACTGTTGGCCACAAATAAAAAAGCCAACACAAATTTCTCCAACTTCTCTCTCAGCATCCGCAAGCAATTCCTCTCCTGGATAGACAGTGCCAAAAGACCCGAGACAAGGGCCGCCCGCCTGCAGCAAACGGTACTGATGGCAGCAGCGAATACCAAACCAGGGCCGAAAGGGTTTAAGTTGTGAAGATGCAATAGAAAGATGTACTGAAATGATTCACAACTCACTTAGTATAAGTGAAAATACCTACCTAATCCATCACGGATCTAATCTACTAATCCCCGAGGGTAGAATATTCATCGAAATAAAGAATTAATGCAATTTGTTTTATATTTCCTGTACATAAACCATCCATGAGCACCAGAACCGACATAAAAATATTCATTGCCTCTTCCGGGGAATTAGAAGCTGAAAGAAAAGAAAGCGTTTTATTAATTACTGAACTGAATAAACGCCATCCGCATTTGCACCTGGAGCCGGTGTTATTTGAGTTTGATACTCCCGCAGGAAATGTTCAGTTCAAAAAAAGAATACAGGATGGTATTAACCCGCTCCTCGAACAATCGCATATAACGATCGTATTGTTTTATACCAAAGCAGGTGAGTTTACCCTGGAAGAATTAGACCTGTCCTTGGAACAAAACCAAAAAGTATTTGTCTATTATAAAGACGGCTTTACCCCGCAAAATCTCGAAGAACTCAATAAGTATAGCAAGGTATTGGAACTGAAAGCCAAACTTGATAAAGAAAGTGCCTTACGTTACCAGAAATATAAGTCCCTTGTTGATTTTAATGGAATGCTCTATAAAGACCTGGGCAAGTATTTAGATGAAACTTACCCCGCTCCTGCCGATGCGCCATCTGCAATAGTTTCCACCTCCCAACAACATATACCAATTGCGCCCCGCCCCTACCTGGCACATCCCTACAGCATTATTAAAAACTTTACCGGCAGGCGGGAAGAAATGACCCGGTTGACGGAATGGTATAAGTATGAAAAAGAACCGATGTGCATTGTAGAAGCCATTGGCGGCATGGGCAAAAGCTCCCTCTGCTGGAAATGGCTGCAGGATGAGATCATTGCCACTGATACAGCGGTGGAGGGCATAATATGGTGGTCGTTTTACGATCAGAGCTTTGAGGATTTTATACACCATGCCTACGAATACTGCATACCGGAACAGATACGCAACCAGCAAAAGCGCATTGATGAAACCACCGAAGTGATCAATGCCCTGACCAACCATCATTTTCTGCTGGTGCTGGATGGTTTTGAACGGGTATTGCGGGGCTATGCCGAAATGATGGCCATGTACATACAGGAAACCGGGCTTTCTAAACAAAATTTGGCAGCCATACAAGACGCTTTTGATATACACCAGCGAACCCCCATCACCCCAAAAGCGGAAAAACTGCTAAAGGCCTTATGTGTCGCTAAGTCAAAAACGCTGATGACCTCCCGGCTTTTTCCTGCCACCATTGAAGGACAGGCAGGTGTAAAGCATATTCAGCTTACCGGGCTCTCAAAGACTGATACAATAGCATTCTTTAAAACAGAAGGCATAGCCGGAACGGATGAGGAAATGATACGTGCCGGGGAGGTATATGGCTTTCATCCGCTGATGCTGAAATTATTAAGCACCGCTATTAAAAGAAGCTTTACAAAAGATATAAAGAAGGCATTCAACGAAGCCGATCTCTCAAAAGCATTGATTGATCAAAAGGAGCCTCAAAAGATATTAGCCACCAGTTTTAAATTATTGAATACTGATGAACAAAAAGTGGTAGCCACACTCTCAGTTTTTCGTACTGCCTTTAGTTTTGAGGCTGCCAAGGCTTTGTTCCCGAATATGACAGCTGAAAGCTTGGGGGCATTAATGATGGAATTGTTTAATCTCGGCTTTATTTTATATAACGAGCAACAGAAAATATTCGATTTTCATCCTATCCTCCGATCTTATCTATATAATGGCCTTACAGGCAAAGATACTGTACACCAGTTGGCGATCACTTACTTCACTGCATTACCTGAAAAAGAAAAAGTAGTAACACTTGCCGACCTTGAGCCGGTAATAGAGCAATTCCATCACCTGGTAAGGGCTGGAAAATATCATAGCGCATATAGGCTTTATGTTGATCGACTAAGTGGCTATTTTCTTAAACAATTAGCCCAATATGAGCTGGGTATAAATCTTTGTAAGCAATTGCTTGCAGACCCTAACGGTTCATTGCCCAAACAAATAGATTTTCATGCTCAAAGCCGTATTATAAATGAACTTGGGGTTTGTTATGCTTGCTTGGGACAATTAGGCGAAGCTAATAAAAAAATGGCAAGTAGCATTGTAATTGAATACAAACAATATCAGTCTGAATATCAGTCTGAAAATTTAGGCATTGGGCTTAGTAGCATATCAGAACGAATTTATATTCCTCAGGGTAAGTTTACGCAAGGGCTATTACAGCTTTTAAAATCAAATACTTTATTTGATATCTATTCCCCGTATCATTATGCATTAAATTACATTAGCGTTAATAGTATTCTGATTTCACAAAATATATATAACACAAGAAAAAAAGAAACTGCTTCAGGTAGATTAATAAAGGAAGCCATGCAATTCACCGCAGAGAAAGAAACAATTGAGATAAAACAAAAGACCACCTCTCAGGATGCAAAACGTCTTCTTATTCAATCAAATAATAAGAAGCATGGACATCTATCTCAGGTTAAAGCATTAAACTGCGCATTAACAGCAATGAAACTATCAGAGAGATATAGAATTATTTATTATCCCTTTTTAACGAATTTCACTATTGCCTATGAAGTACTGGGGATTACACTGATTGCTACGATGCAAGCTAAAGCACCATTCCTAAATATTAAAGGACAAGTTTTTTTTTATGATGAACATTTTCAGCATATCATAGATATAGTAACCCCGGATATCGGCAATTATTCAAGCCTTGCAGAAAGATGTGTGCTGGAAGGGCTTACCCTTAGCCGGAGAATCAACAGTGTTTTTTATGAGTGTACTTTTTCTCTTCTCCTTGCCCAATTAGAATGGCAAAAGATCATTTCCAAACAAAAAGAGATCGCCCATATTACCGAAGTAGAAAAATGGATAAATGAAACACATGCATTGTCCGAAAGAATTGGCTACCGCATGCTGCTTACCGACCTTCACCTGTTCTGTGCGGAAACACTGATTGAGCTAAAGAAAATAAAACCCGAACATACTACATTAATTAAACTTACCGCTGAAGAACATATCGCCAAAGCCCGTGAAAATGCTATAGATACTTCTACCATCGATGATATTTTTCTGCCGCCCGATGGCACCGCCGATGAATTCTACAAAGACATCCCAGAATACGAAATGCTGAAACGGGGCATGACGGATGAAGAACGCATCAAAAAAGGATACTATGCCGCCTGGCTGCGGGCAGATAAACTGGAGGAACGGTTGCAGCTCTCTGCTTGAACCACAATACATCGATCAGATAGAAACACATAACCTGCCCCGGAGATCCGGAATAGAATATTGCAACAGGCACATTTCGATGATTGCAAGAAATCCAATATTTTGATTTATCAAAATAATCCGTGTTCATCCATCCAACCCGTTTTATCCGTGTGCCAAATGTATTTTCAATCCCTGATTGGGATTAATATATTCTACTGCGGTTCAAAATGATACTCAGCACAATATTCTTTTCAAGCGCAGCCTCCCCAATAACCTAATACCCAAAAAATAAAAAATCATTTACCTTTCCTTAAAATTAACCAGCATGAAGAAGCTTATCCTCTCCTTCGTATGTAGCGCATTCACCCTGTCACTCTTTGCACAGCGTACCACCGAAACAGATGGCGACTGGAGCAAACAATTCCTCGTACTTAAAAACACCCCGGAAGCCGACCTCATGATCCGCGTCGGTGATATTGATAATCTCGGCTTCGGTTTTGCCGAAGACTTCAACCCCTTTGCCGGGCAATCCACCTGGTCGCATGATTTTCCCTGGCTCGTCAATGCAGAGAATGCCCGTGGCACCGACCGTATCATGGTGCCCTCCAGTTTTAAATACGGCGCCAACCAGCCCAACGATGGCTACACCAGCAGCACCAAACGCCCCGATAATAATCCGTTCAGCATTACCATCCCGCTGGCAGAAGTAAAAAACGTAAAAGTGGATTCCGCCGCCCTGCAATTATTCATCGATGATTTCCAGGCACCCTCTTTCCGGTCAAAGTTCCAGGTAAAGATCAACGGGCTGCGCTTCACCGAAGCGGAAAAGATGATAACATACATTAACCAGACCGGCCCCATCGGCAAACTCATCACCATTCGCCTCACACCCGAGTTACTGCAAAAGTTATCCGGCGACTCACTCGTCATCGCCATCGATGATCCTGTTTCCAAACAGGGCGATGGCTATGCCATCGATTTTGTAAAACTGCTCATCAATCCAAAGTTCATCTACCTGGGCAAAGTGCAGGGCAAGATCATTGATTTCAACACCCGTGAACCTATTCCAAATGCCACGGCCAGCGTAGGCGAATATGGCGCTGCCATTTCAGATGCAGAGGGCAACTTTATCATAGAAAACATACCCGCCGGATTAAACATTGTAAAAGGAAGCGCCGCCGGTTATTCCTCCGACGAAAAACAAGTGGATGTGATCTCCGACAATGCGTCCGAAGCAGTGGAACTGGAACTCAAACGCTCCGGCAAAGTGTACTACAATAATAAAACACTCCAGGAAGGCGATAACCTCGTGATGAATAACATCCAGTTCGAAGTAAACAGCGCCAAACTGTTACCCGCAGGTAAAGCAGAACTGGATAAACTGGCCGCATTGATGAAGCAAAACGGCACGATGGAGATACTGCTTGCCGGCCACACCTCCTCCGAAGGTGGCGCAGCGCTCAACCGGGAACTGTCGCTCAAGAGAGTAAGAAGCTGCAAAGACTATCTCGCCACCAAAGGCATCGATGAAGGAAGGATCACCCTCAAAGGCCTCGGCCCCGATGAGCCCATCGCCACCAACGATACCGAAGCAGGAAGGGCAAAGAACAGAAGGGTGGAATTGAAGATCACCAAACTGTAACCTATGAGCAAACAGGGAACTGAAAACTAAAAGACATGCCTTACAACTGGAAACAATTCACCAAACGGATACCCATCAAAGCATCCCCAAAAGCCATCTACGAGGCATGGACCACACAGCAGGGATTAGAAAACTGGTTTCTCCGCCTGGCACAGTTTACCAAAGCAGATGGAACAGCCCGGCCAAAGAACAGTGCCATAGAAAAAGGCGATACCTACAAATGGCTCTGGTTTGGCTACGATGATACCGCCGTAGAAGAAAAAGAAGTGCTGTTAGCCAACGGCTGGGACCAGTTGCAGTTCAGCTTTTCAGGAGGCTGCATCGTAACCGTAACCGTAAAACAGCAGGAAGGAGAAACGATCTGCGAACTGGTACAGGATATGCCCATGGACAATGTGGAGCAGCAACAGGGATTTTTTATCGACTGCGGAAATGGATGGGCTTTCTATTTGGTCAACCTGAAATCAGTGCTCGAAGGCGGCATCGACCTGCGAAACAGAAATGTGCAGCTAACCGAAGTAGTAAACGCATAAACAGAAACCCGCCCCCAATTTTTCGGTATCAATTTTTAAAAACCACCCCGCACGATAGCTTTTCAGGCTTGCGCAGTGCGGGAAAAAGGCGTCACAAACGAAAAAAAGCACATCACAAAGGCAGCGCAAGTCTGCGCAATACCATTTTAGCAGATCACAAAGCCCCGAAAAGCACTTCACAAGACCAGAAAAGTACTTCACAAGACCAGGAAAGTGAATCACAAGGCCAGTGAAGCGCATCACAAGCGATGAAAAGTGAATCACAAGACCAGAAAAGTGCATCACAAGCGAAGAAAAGTGAATCACAAGCGATGAAAGTGCATCACAAAGCCAGTGAAGCGCATCACAAACACCAATAAAGTTTGCGCAAAGCCCATCTATCCGTTTCACAAAACAATCTGAAGTGCCGCACAGACATACAAAAGTGCCGCACAGACATGCAAAAGTGCCGCACAGAGATACAAAAGTCCCGCACAGACATACAAAAGTGCCGCACAGACATGCAAAAGTCCCGCACAGACATACAAAAGTCAAGCCTGTGAGAGTATAAATTAGATTGTGTAAACTGATGTTAGAGTCTGCACCTGTTTTTATCCCCCACACACCTGTATTTCAATACAATACGCTGGTCAAAACCGGTATTATCGCTGATCGCCGCAATTAACCGCCCCTTCCCCAAAGCTCATTCCCTGCTTTCCCGCTCATCAAAACTTAATTTTCTGAATTTAAAATAGATCGTACCTTTTAATTCTAAAATTTTCAGCTATGAAAAAAATAGTGGTGGCCTTTGTACTGCTGGCTGGTATTACGGCAGTCGCCTTTGCCAGTTTCAACAACAACAAGAAAAAAGCCGGTATCGAAAAGAAGATGGAGAAAAAAAATTGCAGCCATAAATGTCCCTTTAGCTGACCTTACGGCTCCCAATGAACACCTCCTGAACATCCTGCTGCGGCGGAGTTCAGGAGGTATTTTTATGCAGGCACCAGCATAAAGTCCGGTGCTTCAACCAATAAATTAACTATTGATTAAAAATTCAACAACTTGCGTAATTAAATAAATATCAACTATTTAAGTTATTGAAAAAATCTCTTTTCCTCCATTCACAGAAATTTCATCCCTGCAGAATCGACCAAATCCCTAATTTTGGATTTGCCCCTAACCCAATAGATTCCCGCCATATACCACTGTGTTGAGAGTAATTGATTTATTAGTATATAAAAGAAAAGGGAATAGCTATGTACACCTACGAATTGATGGAAACAGGTTGTTATTACCTGGTAAAAGAAAAAGAAGATTCCCCTGTCATCATGATCAAAGTGGCGGTAGAGTCCGATCATTGCCTCTTTGTACAGCGCTACGATGATCCTATGGCCACTGAATGGAAACTCAAGAAAGACACCCTCCATGATATAATTGAATGCCTCAGCGATGAAGCCGTCAAAAAATGGGAAGCCCATTTCTTCAGCAATAAAGACGCCTTCTACGAAGAAGACGACGAGGAATAGCCATTGCCCATTGCCCATTCATTATTGCCCTTTCCCCATTGCCCATTGCCTATTCCTCATTGCCCATTCTCCATTGCCCTCCGTTCATACAATTTGCCCACCGCTACCGTACCAAAAGGCTTATTTTAGTTATCACAATCACCCCACTATGTTCAAAATGGTAACTAAACATTTCCCGCTGCTCGTAGCCGCAGCCCTGTTTTCAATCAGTGTCCTGGCACAACCCGCCCCCGCACAAGGCACTGATGATATGCCCACCGATTATCTCCCCAAAGAGTTTCATGCCGGCCGCCGGGATGCTCTTCGCCAGGTAATGCCCGATAATTCGGTCGCGGTGGTCTTTGCCTTTCCCACCCGCACCTTCAGCAATGATGTGGAGTACCTCTACCACCAAAACCCCGACATGTACTATTTCAGCGGGTATAAAGAGCCGCATTCCATGCTGCTTATTTTTAAAGAACCCCAGACAGATTCCCTGGGCAATACTTACAACGAGATATTGTTTTTACAAAAAAGAAATGCACAGGCCGAACAGTGGACCGGCAGAAGACTGGGTATAGAAGGGGCAAAAGAAAGGCTCGGTTTTAAAACGGTTTATAATGGCGCCGACTTTAAGCAACTCAATATTGATTTCTCCAAATTCGCCAAGATCATACTTGACAAATTTCCTGCAGATATCGCCAATGGATCCGACGTGGCCGATCTGTACGATCTTATCCAACAGTTAAAACAGAAAAGCCGTTTCCCTGAACTTGGCCCCCCGCAAGCCCGTTTTGATACACGACTCTATCAAAAACTAACCGCCCAGTTGCGGGAAATAAAAACACCCGAAGAGCTGGACCTGCTCCGCAAAGCCGTAGAGATTTCCTGCCAGGGACAAAACGAGGTCATGAAAGCCGTGCGGCCCGATATGTCGGAACTGGAGATACAGGGCCTGCATGAATATGTACATAAAAAATACGGTGCCGAAGGAGTCGGCTATGGTTCCATCATCGGCGCTGGTGAAAATGGCTGCATTCTGCACTATATGGAAAACACCAAGACCAAAGTAGGCAATTCCATGCTGCTGATGGATGTGGGCGCCGAGTACCACGGCTATACCGCCGACGTTACCCGCACCATACCCGTAGATGGCAAATTCTCCGAAGAAGAAAAGGCCATTTACCAGATCGTTTACGATGCGCAGGAAGCCGCTTTCAAAACACTGAAGAATGGTTCCAAATGGGCCGATGCCAACAAAGCAGCTCTTGATGTGATAGCTGAAGGCCTTCAAAAGCTCGGTATCATCAAGAATAAATCAGAAGTCAATAAATATTATCCCCACGGACTGGGCCATCATATAGGCCTGGATGTGCATGACCGGGGCACCTATGGTGAATTAAAAAAAGATATGGTCATCACCATCGAGCCCGGCATTTATATACCCGAAGGAAGTGATTGCGATAAGAAATACTGGAGCATCGCCGTACGCATAGAAGACGATCTGCTGATAACAGAAACCGGCTACGAACTCCTCTCCCATTTTGCCCCCCGCAAAATTGCCGATATAGAAAAGATGATACAGCAGAAAAGCGCTGTGGATGATTTCAAATTGCCACCCCTGGAAAGTGATAAAAAGAAAGGATTTTAAAAAATCTGCAAGACCAGGCGGGTAACATACCTGCTGTTAATAATGCCTTAGTCCCGATAGTGCAATGAGCTGCGATATCAGCGATAAATTAAAAAACAAACCCCTGTTTCTTTTAAAAGAAACAGGGGTTTTGATTATAGATCTTTGATCAATACTATGGATACACAGCAGTGAAGGTACCTAAGGTGATCGTCTTAGTTGTACTTGAAATCGCATCAAATGCCGTACCGCTGAAAGTACCGATAATTGTTTTGGTGGCCGT
>CALSAT010000026.1:0-16678 GCA_943372905.1 Bacteroides fragilis
GTTGATCGTTTCAGTAGTAGGTATTTTCTCACTCACCCCAATGCCCATACCAGGGTTAGTGCCATAGGTTATCATGGGTTGAATATCAGCAGCAGCAAAGTGATATTCTTTATCAAAGGCAGCCTCTGTATCAGAGTACAATTCTTTCCACTGTGCCAGTTTTTTATCCCATTCAGCACCTTGCGGAGCAAACTGCCGGCCTTTTATATAAGCAAAGGTGGTTTCATCCGGTGCTATAAGGCCACATCTTCCGCCCATCTCAATACTCATATTGCAGATCGTCATCCTACCCTCCATGCTCAGCGATCGGATAGCGGAACCCGCAAACTCCACAGCATACCCGGTGGCGCCACTCGCAGTGATCTTTGATAATATGTATAAAACAATATCTTTTGAAACCACGCCTTTGTTTAGTTCGCCATCCACCGTTATCCGCATCAGCTTCGGTTTGGTTTGCAGCAAACATTGCGAAGCAAATACCATTTCCACTTCACTAGTGCCAATACCAAAAGCAATTGCACCAAATGCACCGTGTGTGGATGTATGACTATCGCCACACACGATCGTCATACCAGGCTGAGTAATACCGAGCTCAGGCCCTATCACATGCACAATGCCCTGGAAGGGGTGACCAAGACCATATAGTTCAATGCCATGTTCAGCGCAATTTTGTTTCAATGCTTCCACCTGTAAGCGGCTCAGTTCTTCTTTGATGGGCAGGTGCTGGTTCAGGGTGGGCACATTGTGGTCGGCAGTAGCTACTGTTTGTGCTGGCCGCATAACTTTAATGCCCCGTTTATTCAACCCGGTAAATGCCTGGGGGCTCGTCACTTCATGTATCAGATGTTTATCAATATATAATACAGCAGGCCCATCGTCAATTGTCCTGACGATGTGTTGTTCCCATATCTTTTCAAATAGTGTCTTCGACATTTGCTTATTTTTTGTCATCGCCTGTACTACTATCATCAACTGTTGCGTCGCACTCTTCATCTTCCTGTTCTTTACTGGGCAACCCACCCCGAGTTATCAAAGCATGTGTTTTTCCTCATTTCGCCCCTCCAGGGAGGGGATGTGTCCTAAAGAGCTTCTTGACTAATGCTCATCTGTGTTACTGCAGTACAAGTGTGCGACGCAACGAAGCTGATAGTAGCACCAAAGCTTGTAACATAATTATCGCCTATTACTCTAAAGAACTTATCATAGTTGAATGACTATATAACCTAAGTCTCCCCTTTAGGGGGACAGGGGGTCTACGCTACTGCTGCTCTTCTATATTTTGTTGCCATTATTTCCAAATCTGCATCTTCCACTTCTTTCTTACTATCCGCCACTTTTACAAATTCGGCATATAGCACATCCACATCATTCCGGTCGAACTGGAAGCCCAGCTTCTGGAAACGATAGGCCAATGCACTGCGGCCGCTTCTTGCTGTCAGTACGATCTTCGAGCTTTCAGCACCCACTTCTTCAGGGGTAATGATCTCATAGGTCTGTGCATCTTTCAAAAACCCATCCTGGTGTATGCCGGAGGAATGAGAAAAAGCATTGCTTCCCACAATAGCTTTATTCGGCTGCACCGGCATCCGCATAGTATCTGATACAATACGGCTTAACGGATTCAATTGCTCCGACTTAATAGTAGTGTGGAGACCTAAGTCTTTATGCTGCTTGATGATCATCGCTACTTCTTCCAGCGAAGTATTGCCGGCCCTTTCACCCAATCCATTGATGGTGCATTCTATTTGCCTCGCACCGGCTATCACCCCGGCAATGGAATTGGCAGTGGCCAATCCCAGGTCGTTATGACAATGACAGGAGATGATCGCTTTGTCAATATTAGGAACATTGTTTACCAGGTAGGCGATCTTTTCTCCATATTGATAAGGTAAACAATAGCCGGTAGTATCAGGAATATTAACGGTGGTGGCACCGGCCTTTATCACTGCTTCTATTACCCTTGCCAGGTATTCATTATCTGTTCTGCCCGCATCTTCTGCATAAAACTCCACATCGTCAGTGAAGTTCCTCGCCCATTTCACGCATTGTATAGCTCTTTCCAGTATTTCCTCCCGGGTAGAATTGAATTTGGCCTTAATATGCAGATCGGAAGTTCCGATACCTGTGTGGATCCTTGGTCGTACAGCGTACTTCAATGCTTGAGCTGCTACTTCGATATCATTCAGCACCGCCCTGCTCAATCCACAAACGGTTGTATTCTTTATGTTCTTTGCTATTTGACTCACGGATTCAAAATCGCCGGGAGAGGAAACGGGAAAACCGGCTTCAATAATATCAACACCCAGCTCTTCCAGTTGTAAGGCCAGTTCCAGTTTTTCTGCTGCATTCAGTTTGCAGCCGGGTACCTGTTCGCCATCACGCAGGGTGGTGTCAAAGATGTAGACTTTGCCTTCTGCCATAATAATTGAATAAATTAGATGAGATAAAAATGCAGGCTGCTTATTTTTGTGCCTGCCCCGGTACATTATTTAGAAAAACAGTGTGACAGGGCGGGATTGCTTGCTTGCTATTAATTCGGTCAATAAACAACCTGCGCAACTAAATTACCTTTGTAATAAGGGGGAAGGAAATCAAAATAAAGGGTATTTTACACCTTTTAAACAGCAGGTTTTGCGCTGAAACCCTTGCCAGTAAAGGATTTTAAATTTTTTTAATTACGATGTCCAACCGCTCCACAGATGCCTTGTTTCAACTGGTTAAATCGCTGGAAAAGAGTGAGAAGCGCAATTTTAAGCTCTATGTGAAAAGGAATACGGCTACGGATGACCTTAAGATCATCCAGTTATTTGATGCACTGGACAAGATGGCCGACTATGATGAGAAGCAACTGCTGAAGAAAGCAAAGAGTATCAGCAAGCAACAGTTGTCTAATATCAAGGCGCATTTATACAAACAAATACTCTCCAGCCTGCGGCTCATCAGGGATGAAGATAATATCGATATACACCTGCATGAGCAAATGGACCATGCCCGCATCCTCTTTAATAAGGGGCTGTACCTGCAAAGCCTGAAAGTGCTGGAGCGGCTAAAGGAAACTGCAAGGGCCTACCAGCAACTGACCTACCTGCAACAAGCCCTTTTTTTTGAAAAGAAGATCGAGACGCTTTTCATCACCCGCAGTATGCAGGACAGGGCGGATAAATTGTCGGCTGAATCAGATACAGTGAATGCGCAGCTGGCAACGGTAAACCAGCTTTCCAATTTATCCCTTCAGTTGTATAGCTGGTATATCAGGCACGGCCATGCCAGGAATGAAAATGACATGAAAGGGGTAAAGGTATTCTTTGAAAAAAATCTGCCCGCTGCTGCCCAACAGGCTACCGGCTTTTATGAACGGTTATATTTATACCAGAGCTATGTATGGTATGCTTTTATCCGGCAGGATTTTCTGCAGTATTACCGCTATTCGCAAAAATGGGTTGATCTGTTCGCCGCTCATCCGCTGCTGCTGAAAGTGGAAACAGCGAATTATATAAAAGGAATGCATAACCTGATGGGGGCCCATTTCAACCTGGTGAACCAGGCTAAACTGGCGGATAGCATCAAACAGTTTGAACATTTCACCAAACAAAAATTCCTGCAGGCCAACGAGAATAACCGGATACTGGCCTATCAATATTTATATACCGCCCGCATCAACCTGTATTTTTTGCAGGGCACATTTACCAAAGGGCTCCGGCTGGTTCCCTTCCTGGAAGAAATGCTGAAAGAATATGGCCTGTACCTGGACACTCACCGGGTACTGGTGTTCTATTATAAAATAGCCTGCCTGTACTTTGGCAGCGGCAACAATGAAAAGACGATCGACTACCTGAACAGGATCATCAATCAAAAAGGCGACCTGCGTACCGACCTGCAATGCTATGCCCGCCTGCTGCACCTGATCGCCCATTATGAGCTGGGTAATTTTGACCTCCTGGAGTACCTGATCAAATCCGTTTACCGCTATATGGCCAAAATGGAAAACCTGAGTAAAGTGGAAGAAGCGATGTTTGCTTTTCTGCGCCGTTCATTCCATGTAGGGGCGCATGCACTAAAGCCCGAATTTGAAAAGCTCCTGCTGCAATTAAAGAAATACGAAGGCAACCCGGTAGAGGCCCGTGCCTTTACCTATCTCGATGTGATATCCTGGCTGGAGAGCAAGATCAGCGGGGTGAATGTGCAGGATGTGATCCGGGAAAAGTATTTGGAAGGACGGAGAAAATCAATGTGAAAATGTGGAAATGAGAGAATGGGGAAATGAGGGAATCTGCCTGCTGGCAGCGAGGTGTAAAAATGTGTACTGGCTGTTAGCATTTTCATATTTCCACATTTCCAAATTTCCACATTAAACAACTACTTTTGCCCAATTTGTTTTTACAGAAACCCCCACTACTATGCCCGACAAATCAATACCCGCTGTTTTATTGCTCGCTGACGGAACCATTGCCCATGGTAAATCGTTTGGTGCCATTGGAACCACCACTGGTGAGATATGCTTCAACACCGGTATGACCGGCTACCAGGAAGTGTTTACCGATCCCAGCTATTTTGGACAGATATTGATCATGAACAGTGCCCATATCGGCAACTATGGCGTGAAGGAAGCTGATGTGGAAAGCGACAGCGTCAAGATCAACGGGCTTATCGGACGCAACCTGGAAGACCAGTACTCCCGCAAAATGGCCAACGGATCACTGAATGAATACCTGAAAGCAAACAAAATAGTGTCGATTGAAGGAGTGGACACCAGGGCATTGGTAGCGCATATCCGGACCAGGGGCGCAATGAACTGCATCATTTCTTCGGAGACCACCGATATAGAACTGCTGAAAAAGAAACTGGCTGAAACACCCAATATGGATGGATTGGAATTAGCTTCTAAAGTAAGTACCAAAGAAGCGTATGAAATGGGGGATAAGAATGCCGCTATCCGTATAGCCGTAATGGATTACGGAGTAAAAAGAAACATTTTGAATTGCATGGTGGAAAGAGGGGCGCATGTAAAAGTGTTCCCGGCTAAAACAGCCCTGGAGGAAGTAAAACAATTTCAGCCGCATGGGTATTTTATTTCCAATGGCCCCGGAGATCCCGCACCGATGGACTATGCCATTACTACCCTGAAACAGATATTAAAAGAAGATAAACCGGTATTTGGTATCTGCCTTGGTCACCAGTTACTGGCATTGGCCAATGATATCCCTACCTTTAAAATGCACCACGGCCACCGCGGACTGAATCACCCGGTAAAGAATATTATCTCCGGCCGCTCTGAGATCACCACGCAGAACCACGGCTTTGGTGTGGATCCCGAGGCGGTAAAAAAAGCAGCACATATTGAGATCACTCACCTGAATCTTAATGACCAGTCCATTGAAGGCATCAGGGTAAAAGGCAAACCGGCTTTCTCCGTACAGTATCACCCGGAAGCCACACCCGGTCCGCATGATTCGAGGTATTTGTTTGATGAGTTTATGGAACTTATTAAGGCGCAGAAGAATTAACAGGACGCTGCAAGATTTTGAACCACATAGAAGGAGGAAAAGTAACAATAGGATGAGCACATAGCTATGCGATTTTCTATGTTTCTATATGGTTCACTTATTTTTTATTTGAGCTATATTCGGGGTATGAAAATCGCCATCATCAACGGTCCCAATCTTAATCTGCTCGGAAAAAGAGAAACCGATATCTATGGCAATATGCCTTTTGAACAATTCCTCGATTCCCTCCGGAAGAAATATGCAGACACCGAGATTAGTTATTTTCAAAGTAATATAGAAGGAGAGCTGATCGATGAACTGCACCGCACCGGGTTTACTTATGATGGTATTGTATTAAATCCCGGAGGCTATACCCATACGTCCGTAGCCATAGGTGATGCCATTGCCGCCATTACCACCCCGCTGGTGGAAGTGCATATCTCCAATGTACATGCCCGGGAAGACTTCCGGAAATTATCGCATGTAAGTGCCAAAGCAGCCGGCAGTATCTTCGGCCTGGGGCTGAAAGGATATGAGCTGGCTATTGACTGGCTCCAATCCCGGAAGCAACACTGATTCTTATCAAGCCAGTGAATAATCGTAATCAACCCATCTGTTTGTATAACCAATAGCTTTGCAGCATGAAATTACCTGTTGTATATAAGTCAGCGGAAGAAGCATTATCCGTTGTTCAATCGGGCCAAAGGCTATTTATACAGGGCAGTGCCCAAACACCCCTGTACCTTTTAAGAGAATTGGCGAAGCGGGCCCCTGAACTCCGGGATGTGGAGCTCACCTTCATTACCGTACAAGGCGATATAGAAGTAGATAAACCACAGTATGCAGAGTCCTTTCATATCAACTGCATGTTTGTATCAGAATCGGTACGTAAGGCTGTGAATGAGGGGCGGGCCGATTTTATCCCCGTCTTTTTAAGCGATATTCCTGACCTGTTTCGCAAAGAAATGCATATCGATGTGGCGCTGGTGCAGGTCTCTCCACCGGATATACATGGTTATTGTTCCTTAGGCGTGTCGGTGGATGTGGCCCGCAGTGCAGTAAACACGGCCACCCATATTATTGCCCAGGTAAACCCGAAAGTACCCCGCACACATGGCGACAGCCTTATTCATACCAAACGGTTTACCTCGATGGTGTTCCAGGAAGAAGACCTGCCCGAAGTGGATTATGGTGCCAAAGTAGGCCCCGATGAATTAAAGATAGGGGAACGCATTGCCGGCATGATAGAAGATGGCAGCACCCTGCAAATGGGTATCGGCACCATTCCCGATGCAGTATTGAAATCACTCCACCATCATAAGAACCTGGGCGTACATACGGAAATGTGCAGCGATGGCATCATCGACCTGTTCGATAAAGACATCATCAACAACTCACAAAAGAGGATACATCCTAATAAGACAGTCACCGGCTTTGCAGTAGGCACCCGCCGCCTTTATGATTATGTGGATGATAACCCCGCCTTTGTATTCCTGGATATAGATTATGTAAATGACCCGCATGTCATCCGCCGCAATCCCAAAGTAGTGGCCATCAACAGCGCTATCGAAGTGGATATCACCGGCCAGGTATGTGCTGACTCTATCGGTACCACCCAATACAGCGGCATCGGCGGACAGATGGACTTTATGCGGGGGGCCGCCCTCAGCGAAGGAGGTAAACCCATCATCGCTCTTACCAGCCGCACCGCAAAAGGAGTGAACCGCATTGTACCCTACCTGAAGCCGGGAGCTGGTGTCGTTACCACAAGAGGACATATCCATTATGTGGTTACAGAATACGGCGTGGCTTATCTCTTTGGCAAAAACCTGCGGCAACGGGCTCGGTCGCTGGTTGAAATTGCCCATCCTGATGACAGGGAGATGCTGGAGAAAGCCTGCTGGGAGAGATTTAAAATGTTTTAAGATAAACAGCTAACCGGCCGAAGCTGGCTATCAGCCAGGGTTATTATAAAAAGACATGGCTAAAGATTGTCTTCAGGTAATACCCTGTTGGCCTTTGCTTCATTTTTGGCCGGGCAATGAGGAATACCATATCCTCCGGAATTCCTTCCGTTATTCTATCTTTAACCCAACCAAAACCATCCGCCATGAAGCAGTTCCTTTTATTGCTCCTTAGTTTTCTCAGCCTTCACAGTTTTGCACAAACATCCGGCGCACTGACACCCGTACAAATTGCCGAACGCAATAAGCCCGGCACCGTCATGATACAGTCCACCTTCAAAGGCACCGTGTCGGCCATCGAACCCGAATTTGATCAGCCCGCCCTCGAAGGACTGGCCTACGATATCCGCCAGCAATTAGAAGCCGCAGGAAAATTTACCACCGATCTTTTCTGGAACCGGTATATCCACACCTTGTCTGCCAACATCAGTCAATACATGATGAAAGGCACTAAAACCGTAAGCAAAGACCTTGATATCACCATGGTCGGCTCCGGGTTCATCATTACCCCCGATGGATACGTCATCACCAATGCGCATGTGGTGGACGAGAATGATGAGGAGACCAAAAAGAACTTTGCCCAACAGGCCTTCCAGGAAATACTCGACAGCGATATGAAAGAATTTGAAACCAGCATGGGGCGCAAACTCACCGAAGATGAAGCAAAGGCCCTGATGGATGCCAATAGCTGGTACTTTTCGCAAACATTAGAAGTGGGCGAGATCACCAAAGAATTCAGTGTCGTCATGGGCATTTCCGGCGAAAAAGGAAAGATCGTTCCCATGGTCATACCCGCTAAATTAATTACACAGGGCAAAGCCATTCCCGGTAAAGATGTTGCCATACTCAAGTTGACCAAGAAGCATACTTATCCCACTATCCGCATAGGTAACGATAAAGAAATGAGGGTGGGAGACCAGGTATATGTGCTTGGCTATCCCGCCGTGGCCACTTTTCACCCGCTGATCTCTGAAGAATCCATTTCAGAAGCCTCATTGACCAGGGGGCTCGTAAGCGCCAAAAAGAATATGAAAGACGGATGGGAAGTACTGCAAACGGATGCCTCCATCACCCATGGCAACAGCGGCGGCCCCGTTATGAACGAGTATGGCGAAGTTATCGGCCTGGCCACCTTCGGCAGTATCGATTACCAGCGGAATGCAGAAGTACAGGGCATGAATTTTATAGTGCCGAGCACCATCGTATTTGAATTCATCGATAAGAAAGAGATAGAACCGGCCATGAGCGACATCTCCCTGGCCTACGAAGAAGCCATGGACCTCTACGATGCCTCCCGCTATAAAAAAGCACTGGTGAAGCTCGAAGAAGTAAAAGACATGAACCCCTCCTTCCCCTTTATCGATAAAATGATAAAAGAAACCAACCGCAACATTGACAAAGGCCTCGACAAAGAACCCAGCAATATGATGATGTATGTGTACATCGGCGGCGGGGTGGTAGCACTGCTGCTTATACTGTGGCTGGTATTCAGGAAGCGGAAAAAATGATCAGCTGTATAAAAACCTCAACGATACAAACCCACCACAACGGTGGGTTTTTTTTGCGGGGAAGGGCAGGGGGATGAATCAATCGTCTTTTTTCTTTCGGAGTTCTTTCGCCATCTTCAGCGAGTGCTTCAGTGAATGTATGTCTCTCCAGTCGTTGTGCGCAATGATAATAAACTTCGGGTTCCGGCATTTTTTCTGCACCTTTCTTAGGCTAGAGGCGTATTCCATTACGTTCGCATCGCCCAGGTAGCCCAGGGTCTCATCATCCACGCCTTTAATTAAGCAGCCGCCATACAGAATTTTCTCTTTGGCAAACCAGATCACAATATTATCGGAGGTATGTCCCTCTCCGGGGTAGTAGGTTTCAAAAGAGTATTGCCCGGCATTAAAGACGGTGTCTTTTGTCAGTAAAAATTCAGCCCTTTTCTTATTATTCTTTTTACTCAGTTCATCCGTCAGCACGGTAGTATAGGTCTTAATGCCCTGCTGCCGGTAATATTCAAGTCCCGCTGTTTTATCGCTGTGCCAGTGGGTGGCAAAGCACATCACCACATTTTTGTTATGCCTTGCCTGGATGCTGTCCAGCAAGGGTTGAAACTGGGTGGTGTCCCAGGGGGTGTCGAACATCACCACGCCATTATCAGTAACCAGGTACATTCCGTTGGCCGGCACCTTACTTTCTTCGTAGGTATTGTAAGTGGTATAGATATAGAAATCGCCGGTCAAAGGAGATATCTTAAGTTTCGCATTTTCTGCCTGTCCAAAGACAGAGAGAAGGGAAAATAGAAAAGCTGTAGTCAATATGATCGTCCGCATACTGTTTTTGTAAATGATTGGGTAATGGGTTGTAAAAATACGCTGCCGCTGTATAAAAATACATACAATGTGAATGAACCCCAAGCGGAGTTGCCTTTTCTATGTGAAACGGATGGTGTAACGTAAGAACCCTTCAAACTGCATTGCATTAGGAACCACTTGTTAAGTGCATCACGGCAGTTTTTTTACTTCAACGGCATATGGATCAAAAGGAAGACCATTTTTTTTAAGAAGATCTTTATTTGGAATTAGCCAGTTGAAATCTGCCGGATTTTTATCTGAGAATACAATTTCATACGTCTTTCCGGGTTCAAAGAAATTTTCCTTATAAAACTCAGGACAAGTAATAATTATCCCAATGCTCTTTTTATCATAGCTAATTCCGGTAAGCTCAGTCACCTTAAATTCAATAACTGTTCCCCAGGCTATCACGCCACAGGGTGGTGTTAGTTGTACTTTTTCTGTAATTACGCCTGTCAGGCGAAATTGTTTCCCGCGGACAGGTTCACTCTGCGAACAAGCAATAGAATTAATTATCAGGCAAAATAGTATCGGAAAGAGTAGCTTCATAATTTACGACTAACGCCAGTTTCCCGCTTAGGCGGGACAAGTTGCGAAAAAACCTACGCTGCCCTATAAATATACACTCTATGTGAAAAAAGGCAAAGCATAAATCTGCCGTAATAATAAACAAGTTTGTTGGAACAGGAACTATAGCTAGAGCGCAATGTTAGCAGTGGTGCCTGGTTTTAGTGTATTTTCCGTGAGTACTCCATGGCCATTATAAGTATGGCACAGGTTAACAGAGCATATCCAAAAAATATCCATCCATTCTTAATTTCATCTTTTCTGGTTACTTTAATGTCCCGTACTTTCTTCCATGGATGAATTACTGCTATAAGAATGAAGAAAGATATAACTGAGCAAGGCACATAAACCCCAAAGGATCCAGTTGATATTTTACCTTTAGTTACAATCGGATTGCCTGGTGTAAAAAGCAATATTGATAATGTATTAAGGCTAAGTAGTAGTGAAATATCCAGATATGTTGCGAAACCGCCTATTCCCCGGGTTTGGATTGCTTTTTCGCTATTGGAAATCAGGGAAGCCAGAAAACGTCTCATAAATAATACTGACAGTCGTTAAAATATATCTGTTTTAGAAAGCCACGAATACGAGTTTGTGAAAAAACTCCGCCGCCCAATAAATATACAGAACAATGTGAAGGAAGGCAAAACAGTACTACTTTTTATATATCAAACGGATAAGGGACATTGATCAAAGTATCAGGCTCTTCGTCCCCTCCTGGGAGGGGTAGCAGGAATTTCCTTTAAAGAGAATGCAAAAAGGGGTGGGTTTAGAAAAAATGTATTAAAAAGAGAGGCATACGTTAGTCCGCCACCCGCAACGGCGTGGTGCTTTCTTTGGGAAGAGCAACTGGGGCGAAATATTTTTATACGAAATATGTAGCTCCTATACTTAGTGCAATATACAGATGACTCGCAGGGCCAGTTTCCTGTTTATGTCTTCTTTTGCCGATTTATGCCTGTTATTGTTCTAAAATGTTGTTTTTTGTCGTTTTTTGCTCTTTGTATATGGACTCTCATGAAGTCTCTATGCTTGTACCATGCTTTCACTATGCTTGCACCATGCTTGAAGGACGGGGCTGCCGTTCGGAATTCACGCCTGGAACTATATCCGTCTCAAGTAAAATTTTCGGCATATATCAGGCCCGCCGTTGAGCGGCCTTTGTTGGGTGTTGTGTGATGGCTTTTGTGCGTTGGCAAAACACCAACAAACGAAAGGAGGACATACAACTACTGCCTTATGGTTAAAAGAATTCCATTTCGTGCTGTTGCTGGTGTCTTTGCGCTGCAGCTATACCCGCACACAACACCGGCAACGGCGTGGTGCTTTCTTTGGGAAGAACAACGGGGGCGAAAAGGCTGATTGGTACTAAGTTCGCCAAGCTTTGACGGTATGCCTTTTGTTGGGGCAGTTTTATTTTACTAAGGGAACTTTAAATGCTGTTGATACACAAACCGCATGGCTTGAACCACATATAACAAATACCTTTTTGCCCTTAGCTAATAATTCCTTTATTGTTACGACTAATTGTTGATTTCTTAGATCATTAGTAAAGACGGCTATGTCGTCTAAAAATCCCGGCAGGCCATTTTGATCATTAATATTCCTCCAATTTTCTCCAGGCGGGAAATATTTTTCCCATAGGCTGTCAATGTCTTTAACTGTTTTGATATTATTTTCCTGTCCAACATAGCTTGCCCTTTTTAAATATTTTTCAACATACTTTTCCGGTAGATCGGGCTTACCATACTTTAATTCGCCAAAATAGGGATTCAATATCTGGGATAAAGCAATTTGCTCAGCATTAAATTTTATCAGCAGCGACGTAGCCAGTTTTTCTTTTGGTAAATCCCAGTTGTAAACAGGAACATTGTCTTTTTTGGCCAGGGATTTCACTTTGCCGCCTTCCCCAAGATGTTTTACCGGATCCATTATTCCCGGGATAAGAAAACCCAGCCTGCCTTCAACTAATGCAACAGTTGGTTTAAGTTTTTTCCATTCTTTTTCTATCAATTCAATCTCAAAATATTTCGGATCTCTTGTATGAGCTGATCCGAATATTGTGTATTTATCTTTTTCAGCGACAATATATGGTCTTGGGTGATTTATCAGTTTCGAATAGTTCTCAAATGGTATGATCGAATCTGTGTTCGGATTATACTCAGTTGATGGAGTATAATATTGGGGAGACTTCCATGATACAAGGTAGATGATCCCGCATGCTATAAGGATAAATAACATTGCCCATAGGAAACCTTTAAAAAGTTTTTTTATTCTCATGACTGCTGATTAGAAAAGTGTGTCTAAATTGCCACCAACAACGGCCGGGTATTGCCGATGGTGGGGAATTTTATATTCATCCGCCCGCAACCACTGCCTGGCCTTTTGATAAAGATAAATATTAAGGACTAAAGCCGGGCGGTACCTGTTCTCGTTACAAACGAGATTCAATAGTAGAGGCAAAACCCAAGCTCTGCAACCGCTCTTTTTATAGATCAATATTTACAATAATAACAGCATGTCATCATCTTGATCGATCCTTTCTGATAACCGCTCTTTTAATTACTTTCCCAATAAATATTATAGTAATGACTGCCGATAGTAAAGAACAAATCAGAAAGAATATTAAAAATATTCTGCCATGTGTGTATAGCCTGGGATAATAAATGCCAACGCTCCATTTATCTACCTTGAAGACAGGAACTACCTCACATCCTGATTGGTCGCACAGAACAGTGTCCATGCCAACTACTTTGCCGGTCACAATAATGTCCTGTGTTGCCAGCTCGGGGTCATAAGGCTTAAAAGGGTCTCTTCCTGTTAGATTTATTTCCTGTTTGTGAATGGTGGAATATTTTCTTTGCAGGTCTTCCGGTATAATTATTTGTCCTTCTTTAATATAGGCGTTTGGACATGGGCAGCCACATTCCTGGTGTTTAATTAATAGATTATTTGGATGATGCAAAGCTGTTTTATCAAAATGATATGATACCGGCAATAAGCCGTAACCACAAACAATAAAGGGTAACAATAAAAACAGTTTGAATTTCATATTGTATCTGCAAGATACCTGCTAACGGCAGTTGATGAATAAAAATATCCGCCCCTACTTAAATATATGCAATGTAAGGGAACCCCAAACAGGTATCCTTTCCCACACCAAACGATGGGGTAAGGCAGGCCCGCTCCAAACCTTCTCGGCCTGTGCCGGTGTTGCCCGCCGTTGAGCGGCCTTTGTTGGGTGTTGTGTGGTGGCTTTTGTGCGTTGGCAAAACACCAACAAACGAAAGGAGGATATATAACTACTGCCTTATGGTTAGAAGAATTCCATTTCGTGCTGTTGCTGGTGTCTTTACTCTGCTGCTATACCCGCACACAACACCCGCAACTGCGTGGTGCTTTCTTTGGGAAGACCAACGGGAGCGAAAAAAGACCAACGGTGCGAAAATTTCGAATGGCTTACTTTATTATCTTGATTTTCGGATTAAAGATCTCCTTAATGTCACGACCGAGGCTTTGGGCAAAGACCTCTTCTCCGGTATTGACATAAATATACTGATAGTTTGGACTACGAGATCCTATCCGGTAATAAACGGTGCCCGATATCCTGACTTTTTTGCCCTGAAGCTTTTTGATCTTTTTGGGTGACAAGTCGGACAACCTATAGCCTTCGACCCAAAACATACCATGCAGAGCTTGTTTACCCGCTACTTTTGGATGATCTATCGTTGTTACAAAGCTTACAAATTTATTATTGTATTTTTCTACAGTATCCATGAACCGGCGACTTTGGTTCTGAACTTTCACCCAATACATAGTGTCATGATCAAACAGATATTCCATGTTCAATTTATGATCGCCGTCATCAAGGTTGGATGTCACACTAAAAGATCCCTTTTCGCTGGCGATCTCCAGTTCCATTCTCTTATAACGCCATTTAAAATTACTGTTTAAGAAGTCTGGTAAATTCCAGGTTGCTGTTTTACTGCTATCTATGATCATGTTATTACTATCCCTGATAATAATATGTGCATTTGCTTTGCGTACAAAATCGTCTTTAACATCGAAGTCCATATATACTGCAATTTTCCCCTTATCGAACAGCTTTACATCGGAAATATGACCCTGGGACCGGGTGATCTTAATATCGATACTGTCGGATTTTAATAGAAAAGTGTAGGGGCTTTGCTGTGAGAAGGTGCAGCAGTGGATACAGCTCAGAAATACTATTAGTATGATCTTTCGGTTCATATTTGAAATTCTATTACCTGCAATTCTGCTTTTTATTCACAAACGAAAATCCTGCCCTATCCGCTTTCGCACAAATGGCTGGTATTGCCGATGGTGGGGAATTTAATATTCATCCGCCCGGAACCACTGCCTGCCCTTTTGATAAAGATAAATATTAAGTACTAAAGCCGGGCGGCACCTGTTCTATCGCAAGTAGTATGCGGCAAGCCCTTTTTGGTGAAAGATCTGTTGCCGGTGTCTTTGCTCTGCTGCTATGCCCGTACACAACACCAGCAACGGCGTGCTGCTTTCTTTGGGAAGACCAACGGGGGCGAAAACCTGTTGTACTGCATACTCAATTAACCCTCTTTTGGCGTTAGGCTATCATCTTCCCTAGACTCCTTATTAATTTTTCTAACAAATGCTCTTCTTATTTTTTTATTTGCTATATACAATTTTTTCTTGCTCCAATTCTCAATACGATGATGGAGCGGAATAATAAAGAATGCAAACGCAACCAAAAAAACTAACATTATCATAGGGTTGTGATGTGTTGCCCGGTCGATAAAAGAATGAAAAAGGAGATTGATAAATTCAACAACAACCAATAAAATCAAAGTCGCTAAAAATGAAACATTTTTTCCATTGATAAATGGAGTATGGCAGAGTAGTATAGTAAGAGTACACAAAATTAAAATACCAAGTGCTGTTAAAATAAAACGGATATTCTTTTTGCGTAGTTCTTCTTCAGTCTTTTGTTTTTCATTTAATTCCATTTGCTGTAGTTCAGTTCTGAACTTGGAAGCTTCAATAGCTTTGATTTTTTGAGTATGGAGAAATGAATCTCTTAAATCCGAAGCCAAACGAAAATACTTACACGAACTGTCGCTCTTGCCAAGGGCATCAAAATTTCTGTAAAGGTAATTGTAAGACCTTAATTGCTGCTTTAAGTCTTTCAATGGAATAGAGCAGTCAAGCGATCGATGTGCATAATCAATAGAACTGTCATACAGTTTCTTACTCAGAAACGCCTGAGCGAAATCATTAAACGGCCATGTATTCACGGTGATATGGTTTGAGTCTTGAGTTTTCAATAAAATATCTTTAAGAATTATTAGTTTTCTTAAATGTGCTAAACCAATATCATAATCACCCTTAACAATGTAGTTCTCTGCCAAAGTAGCAAGTGTTTCAGTAAGATGTATATTATTCTTCAACTGGTGATCTATATTTTCAGACATGTGGGCATACATCAAACCAGAATCAGGCATTTGTGCCTCCGCATAAGCAGAACCAATCCAATTATAACTTGCAGACAATCCCTGCTTGTTCTTTCTCGATAAATAAATTGGTATTAGTTCTTTTTTATACTTTATTGCTTCAATATGATTCTCTGTTTCGTTGTAAGCTGTACTTATTTGGTCAATAGCATATTTTAACCCTATTGTGTCTTTCCTTGATTTAAATGAGGGAAAAGCTGGCAAGATGATGTCTAAGACTTTATCATACTCCTTTTTGGCAGAAGTTATCATAGCAGCACTTAATCTAGTTCTATCAACTCCTCCATCATCTTTACGCTCATTAAAGAACCTAATAAGGCCTGAGTATTTTTGGAAGAATAAACTTTCATTATTATCTATAGAGTTTAAATAGGACCAAAGTATAGTAATCTTTGTATCGGAATCGTCGGTTTTATGATATTTTTTTAATACACTATCTGGCGGTATTTGCGCAATAACGCTCATGCTATTAATAAGAAATATGTAAAAAGCCAGCTGTACAGATTTTTTCATTTCAATGCCAGTTTAGCGGTTGAAGATTTTATAAGAAAGTTGACTGCAAGGACAGTTTGTGAAAACCCCGTCGCCTTATAAATATACATAACAATGTGAAAGAAGGCAAAGCCTGAAACTGCCGTAATAACAAACAGGTTCGTGGGGGACACGAACCAAGGCGTAGCAGTAGTGCTTATGTCAATATGCTCTCTAATTCACCTTTCCATTTTACAAAGCCATCAACTAATTCTGAGTAATCGTGATAAATACGTCGAAAAGGGTCATCATTTGAGTTAATATAAGCGGTCTTACCT
>CALSAT010000027.1:0-16497 GCA_943372905.1 Bacteroides fragilis
ATTCCGGTGCCACATTAGACACAAAAAAAGGATCACTGTACACAGAAAACTTATTGCCCAGGTAAAACTGCAGGCTGATGCCCAGGAAATCAGGCCCCAGGAAATTGGGTGTTGGCCCTGTTTCCGATTGCGCCATCGCATCCACCGGACCGGCAATAGTAGCAATGGAAGGCAGTTTGTATTGAGGAAAATAATACTTAACAAACTGGAAAGCCTTTTTAAAATCCTTTTCAAGGTCTGCCGTGTTCTTAAACACTGTATTCACTGTATCAAACAACCCACCACTGAGATGTATAAATCTCCTTACACCCGGAATGGTGGAGGCACTGTCCAGCCCCAATACATTCTCCAAAAAAATAGACGTAAGCACAGGATATTTTTCGTTAAGCTGGTTAAGGCCCTGCAGCACATTATTACTGTCGATCCCAAAAAACTCCCTGTCAAATCGTTCCAGTTTTACATCTACTGCGATGCCCGAAACATCCGGCGTCTTGTCCTTATTATTACAGGCGAAAAAAGATACAGTGAGAAGAAGGATGGCTATTTTTTTCATAGTGACTATTAACGGGAAAGTAGATAGATTGTTGTTACGAAGGTAATAGAAAACCAGGGCCAGTGGGCTGTTCCCCGGGCTGGTTTTTTATTACCCCTTTAGTTACAGGGGACTTAAATTTGTAGTATGAAAATCGCTTTAGCGCAGCAAAACTATCACATTGGGAATTTTGAAGACAATACCCGTAAGATCATTGAAGGAATTAAATGGGCAAAAGAACAAGGTGCTGACCTGGTCCTTTTTTCTGAACTATGTGTATGCGGCTATGCCCCCAGGGACTTTCTCGAGTTCGACGATTTTATCCGCAAATCATACCAGGCCATTGATAATATTAAAGAACATGCCGACACCATCGGCGTGCTGATAGGCGCCCCCGACCGCAACCCCGTACGGGAAGGAAAAGACCTCTTCAACGGTGCCTATTTTTTATATGAAAAAGAAATAAAAGCCGTCGCACATAAAACCTGCCTGCCCAATTATGATGTGTTTGATGAATACCGCTACTTCGAACCGGCCTATGAATGGAACGTCATCGAATTCAAAGGAAAAAAACTGGCGGTTGTTATATGTGAAGACATCTGGAACCTTGGAGATAACCCTCTGTACCGCAACTGCCCGATGGATGAACTGATGAAACAACAACCCGACCTCATGCTGAATCTTTCCGCTTCACCCTTTGATTATACCCATGTAGAAGACAGAAAGGCCATTGTAAAACTGAATGTGACCAAATACAAGCTGCCAATGCTCTATTGCAATTGCGTCGGCAGCCAGACAGAGATCGTCTTCGACGGGGCCTCGCTGGTCTTTGATAAACATGCCAATCTGGTAAAACAACTACCGTTGTTTGAAGAAGCCATGGAGGTATTTGACCTCAACGATGACGGCACCTTTACACAACCCGTACTTATTCCGGCCAATGAATTACCCAACGCAGAATTCAACCCCGTAGAACTGGACCATCATTTATGCACAGCGGAGATCCACAATGCTATCGTAATGGCCATACGGGATTATTTTAAAAAAATGGGATTCACCAAAGCCATACTTGGCAGTAGTGGCGGCATCGACAGTGCCGTAACCCTGGCCCTTGCCTGCGAGGCATTAGGGAATGAGAACGTAAGGGCTATATTGATGCCTTCACAATATTCCACCGGTCATTCAGTAAGCGATGCCGAACAATTAAGCAGGAACCTCGGCAATCCTTATGACATCGTTCCGATTAAAAATATTTACGAGAGTTTTCTCACTGAGCTGAAGCCGATCTACAAAGACCTGCCCTTTGGTTTGGCTGAAGAAAATATACAGGCAAGAACAAGAGGTAACTTATTAATGGCTATCGCCAATAAGTTTGGATACATCTTACTCAACACCTCAAACAAAAGTGAACTCGCTACGGGTTATGGTACGCTGTATGGCGATATGGCCGGCGGCATCGGTGTATTGGGTGATTGTTATAAAATGCAGGTGTATGCTTTAGCAAACTATATTAACCGGAATGGTGAAATAATTCCTACAAACATTATCACTAAGCCCCCATCAGCAGAACTGCGGCCCGGCCAAAAAGATGCTGATTCACTGCCCGACTATGCCATACTCGACCGAATATTATATCAGTACATTGAGCGTCGCCAGGGCCCAAATGAAATAAAAGCACAGGGATTTGATCCAACCTTAGTGGACCGGGTGCTGAAGATGGTGAATGTAAACGAATACAAACGCAACCAGTTCTGCCCCATCATCCGCATATCACCCAAAGCCTTTGGTGTGGGAAGAAGGGTACCCATTGTAGGAAAATATTTAAGCTAATAAGAAAGGCACCCCCAAAGAGGTGCCTTTCTTATGCAATATCATTAAGCAGGATCAATGAACAAAAGTAACCACCGCCGTTTGCGGCGAGCCCAGTACAACGATAGCTTGTGAAAGCACCAAAGTTGTTTCACTCAGCGTCACCAGGGTAAAAGTGCTGCTGCCCCCTGTAAACAAAGTAGCCGAAATAAATAACTGAGTTTCACCTGCGAGGAAGTTCCAGGTATATGGACTGGTTTGAGGATCTCCCGCATTACATTTTGCAGCCCCCTCGTCAAGGGTGCCGGTGCCTGCAGCCGCAAAAAGTATGGTATTATCTTTTTGGCAGGCTTGTAATGATGAAGACACATCGGTACCCCCTACCGTAGCACTGCTGAAACGCCAGGAAGAAGCAGTTATCAATTCAGTTTTGGTCTTTGGCGGCACGGGATCCGGGTCATCATTCTTATCACAACCAGTCACCCCTAATAAAGTAAATGCCATGATCGTAGCCCAGAGAAGTCGCTGTTTTCGCATTATAGTTGGATTTTACACTAAAGTAGTTGTTCTTTTCGAAGAATAAAACGGGAAAAGCCCCAAATTAGTGTGGTATTTTCTGCCGTTCATAATAACGGCAAATTATTTGCATACCGCAAGTTCGTATTTTGTGACACTATAAAAATAGCTCATGTTTAAAACCGCAGAAGATATCCGCCAGTTAAATGAAAAGATCAGTCACGCCGGACAGTTTACCGATAAATTAAGAGAAGAAATAGGCCATGTCATAATAGGACAAAGCCATATGCTCGACAGGCTCATGATCGGCCTGCTCAGCAACGGGCATGTGCTGCTCGAAGGAGTACCCGGTTTGGCCAAAACCTTAGCCATCAAATCACTCTCGCAGGCCATTCATGCACGGTTCAGCCGCATACAGTTCACCCCGGATCTGCTGCCTGCCGATGTCATCGGCACCATGATCTACAACCAGCAACGCAATGAATTCATAGTACGCAAAGGTCCCATCTTTGCCAATTTCATTTTAGCAGATGAGATCAACCGGGCACCTGCCAAAGTGCAAAGTGCCTTACTGGAAGCCATGCAGGAACGGCAGGTAACCATCGGCGACAGTACCTATAAACTTGACGAGCCCTTTTTAGTACTGGCAACACAAAACCCGCTGGAACAGGAAGGCACTTACCCCCTGCCAGAAGCCCAGGTAGACCGTTTCATTATGAAAGTGATCGTGGACTATCCGAAGATGACAGAAGAACAGCATATCCTCCGGCTGAACATACAGGGAAACTTTCCCACCATAAAACAAGTCGTCTCTATACAAGAAGTCACCAATGCCAAAGAACTCACCCGGCAGATATACATGGATGAAAAGATAGAGCAGTATATACTCGACATCGTTTTTGCCACCCGGCGGCCCGAAGAATATAAATTAGAAAAACTGAAACCACTTATTTCCTACGGTGCTTCACCAAGAGGAAGTATCAACCTCGGGTTAGCCGCCAAAGCACAGGCATTCCTGAATAAAAGAGGATTTGTAATACCAGAGGATGTACGAAGCATTTGTAAAGATGTGCTCCGCCACCGGATCGGGCTTACCTACGAAGCAGAAGCAGAAAATGTAAAAGTGGAAGATGTAATAGAAGATGTGCTGAGACAGATAAATGTACCATAAAAGTAGACCGTTAACGGATGACCGTTGACCGTTCTGCCCTAAAGCAAATCCAGTCCCTTGATTCCTTACCCTATAAGTTTATTTAATGACAAGCTATAAAAACCTGGATGCCTGGAAATTAGCAATGCAATTAGTAACTGACATATACCAGCTATCAAAAAATTTCCCAAAGGAGGAAATGTTCGGCCTTACATCACAAATCAGGCGGGCTGCTATATCAATACCAGCGAATATTGCCGAAGGAGTCGGCAGAAACTATAAGAAGGATACAGTTCAGTTCTTACATATATCCAGAGGTTCGCTGTATGAGTTAGAAACATTATTAAACATTGCTGTCATGGTAGAACTAATTTCAACTGATTCGTTTAATAAAATTTCTCCATTGATTGACAAGTGTCTGCAATTAATCAATGGGCTCATCCGGTATTATGAAAAATCAAATTTAAAATAACAGTATGATCTAAAGAACGGTCAACGGTCATCCGTCAACCGTCAACTAAAATAAATGCTAACAACAACCGAAATATTAAAAAAAGTCCGGGAACTGGAGATCAAAAGCAAAAAACTTACCACCGACCTCTTCACCGGTGAGTACCACAGTGCTTTCAAAGGAAAAGGCATGTCCTTTAAAGAAGTAAGGGAATATGCCGCAGGTGATGATATCCGCTTTATCGATTGGAATGTATCCGCCCGGTTTGGTCATCCGTACAGCAAAGTATTTGAAGAAGAAAGAGAACTTACGGTCATGCTGCTGGTGGATATCAGCAACAGTTCCCTCTTCGGCACCACCCATGTCCGTAAAAGAGATATGATCACCGAGATCGGTGCCGTACTCAGTTTTTCGGCCGTGAACAATGCCGATAAGATCGGTGTCATCTTTTACAGTGATGTGATCGAAGCCTTCATCCCTCCCAAAAAAGGAAAACAGCATGCCCTCTACATCGTCAGGGAATTATTAAGTAAGGAACCAAAAGGAAAAGGTACCGCCGTCAGCAAAGCATTACGGTACTTTAATAATTCCACCAGGCAAAAAAGCATCGCTTTTATACTCAGTGATTTCATTGATGCCAATTATGAAGACGCCCTGCGCATTGCAGGCAAAAAACATGATGTGATAGGGATAAAATTGTATGATAAGATGGATATGCAATTGCCGGATGCCGGTTTGCTCCAGGTCATGGATGCAGAAAGCGGCCAAACCAAATGGGTGGACACTAGCAATGCCTTTGTACGATACAGCTATGAGCAGGAATTTTTCCGGGTCACAGAATACAGTACCCAAACATTTAAAAAAGCAGGCTGCGACCTGCTGCATGTAAAAACAGGAGAAGACTATGTAAAAGTGCTGCAACGATTCTTCCTCAGCCGCAACAGATGATCAACATGAAGTTCTACCAAACAATATTTTCACTAATACTTTTATTTTTTGTGCTGTCCGCATCAGCGCAGGATGGCAGCACCATCAAAGCTTCTGTTGATAAAAACAAGATTCTGATCGGCGAGCCATTACAACTGACAGTAGAGGCCTACTACCCTGCTGGCAGCAACCGCTTAGAAACCATTGATACCATAGAGCATTTTGAACTGCTCGAAACCCCCGTTACCGACAGCAGTGAAGAAGGTGGGGGCCTTCGCATCAAAGCCATATACAAGCTTACCAGCTTCGACTCCGGCCATTGGGTCATCCCCGCTTTTTCAATATCCGAAACTATAAAAACAGATACCATTCCGATAGATATCGTCTTCTCCGATTTTGATCCCAACCAGGAATATCATGATATAAAAGACATAGTAGAGGTAAAAGTGCCGGAAAAGAAAAATGAATGGTGGTGGTATGCCATCAGCGGAGCCTTGCTGCTTGCCCTTATCATTTGGTTATTGAAAAAGAAAAAGCCACTCCCGGTAGCCACACCGAAAGCGATCTCAGGAATTAATCCCTACGAAGAAGCCATGCAGCAACTGGAGCTTTTGAACCGGGATAAGCCAGCTGCCAAAATCTACCATTCACGGCTGGCAGATATTTTCCGTTTATATATTTTCAGGAAGAAAGGTGTGCTGTCATTACAAAAAACAACAGACGACCTCGTCATACAAATAAAAGGACTCGGACTCGAAAAAGAGCAATTCGATAAACTCTCCCAATCATTACGGCTGGGTGATTTTGTAAAATTTGCAAAATATCTGCCCGCAGAAGAAGACGATCAAAGATCGTTTAAGGAAATCAGGAATGCAATAATAACTATCGAAAAAATGGAGGCTAAAGTCCTTCCGCCGGGTGGCGGTAGGATTTAGAAGGGTATGCTATACGACTGGATAAAACATATGAACTTTGCTTACCCCATTGCTTTCGGGTTGTTTGCCCTGCTACCAATACTTATTTGGTGGCATGCAAAAAAGTACAACAAACAGCAGGCTACCTTCACCGTATCCACTATCCATGCATTCAATGCCACTTCCTGGAAGACCCATTTCCGTCATTTACCATTCATACTTCGGCTGCTCGCAATAAGCTGTGTCATCATTGCCCTGGCCCGCCCGCAGAAACGAAATAACGAACAACGTTCAGAAGGCGAAGGCATAGATATTGTCATTTGCATGGACGTAAGCGGCAGCATGGGCTCCAAAGATGTACTTCCCTCCCGCATGGAAGTAGCCAAAGAAGCAGCAGAAGAGTTTGTACGCAGCCGCCCGATCGACAGAATGGGACTGGTGGTTTTCTCAGGGGCCAGCTTCACCCAGTGTCCCGTTACTACCGACAGAAATACACTCATCACACAGATACAAGCTATCGAAACCAATAATTTCTCCAATGTAACAGGAACTGTTATTGGCGAAGGGTTAGCCACCAGTGTCGACCGTCTCACAAAAAGCCCATCAAAAAGCAAAGTGATCATCCTCATCACCGATGGAAAAGAAGATCCGCCGGAAACACGGCTCATCGATCCGCTTACAGCGCTGGAGATTGCCAAAGCAAAACAGGTAAAAGTTTACACGATCGGCATTGGCGCCATGCCCACTACCATTCAGGAAGTGCCCGGCAGCACACCACAGGATAAAAATCCCAATATAGATGTTATAGATGTCGCCCTGCTCCAAAAGATCGCTGCAGAAACAGGCGGCCAGTATTTCAGGGCCAGGGATAAAGTAGCCTTAAAAGAAACATACAAAGCAATAGACCAGCTTGAAAAATCCAAAATAGATATCACTTCCTTCACCCGCTCAGAAGAACGTTTTATCCCCTTCCTGCTCATCGCCTTAGCCTTACTTTTCCTGGAAACAGTATTCAGGTATTGGCTTTTCAGAAAGTTTCCGTGATATTACGTTGCATTATTAGGCTAATTGGTGAAATTCGTGGCCTATGAAAGGAACGGTCTATAAATCCACCGGCAGTTGGTACATCGTAAAAGACGAAGCAGGTAAATTCTGGAATGCCCGTATGAAAGGCGTAATGAAGCTCGATGATATCACCAGCACCAATCCCATAGCCGTTGGCGATACCATCGAAATGGAAATAGAAGCCGAAGAAAGCAGCACCGCCATTATAGATGAGATATACGACCGGCATAATTATATCAACCGCCAATCACCCAGGCACAAGCACCAGCATCATATAGTAGCAGCCAATCTCGATCAGTCCTTGCTGGTAGCTACCCTCAAAGAACCCAAAACCTCGCAGGGCTTCATCGACCGCTTTCTCGTAGCCTCCGAAATGTACCATGTGCCCGCACTGATCATTTTCAATAAATCAGACCTCTACAAAAAAAAGGAATTGGATAAATACACAGAGTGGAAAGCCATGTATGAAGCGGTAGGCTATACAGTATTACTGATAAGTGCTGTCAACAATGAAGGAATAACTGATGTGGTAAAATTATTGAACAATAAAACCACACTCATCAGCGGGCATAGCGGAGTGGGAAAATCATCATTGCTCAATGCCATTTTCCCCGACATTAAATTAAAGACACAGGATGTAAGCGGCTGGAGCGGCAAAGGCCAGCATACCACCACCTTTGCCGAAATGTATGATCTGCCGCAGGGCGGAAGAATAATTGACACTCCCGGAATGAGAGAATTTGGATTGGTGGATATAGAAAAACAGGAAGTCTCACATTATTTTCCTGAAATGCGTGACCGGCTCAACAATTGCCAATTCAACAATTGCCTGCACTATAATGAACCCGGCTGCGCCATCAAAGCAGCAGTGAATGATGGTGAAATACACGAAGACCGTTATATCAGTTATCTCGGCATCATGGAGTCTATCGAACAAAAGAGTTACTAACCCTCCCGTTTCCCGGCTATCGCTAAACATATCTCCCGTATCTAAAATTTCTTATAAGCCCCGTAGGGGCGAAATGTAAAATATTTTACCCCTCCCTGCCTCTGCGGTAAAAATTGTATTCCATGTATTTCTTATCTCCGCACAAAAAGTCCTCGCAAATTACTTTAAGGTTTTAGCACAACTCTTTTCACTTTCGCCAACCTTGTTTTGACTTTTGATAACTTTATTTCGGGTTTTAGCAATTTTGTTTGGAGTTTTAGCACTTTTTTTTCGTGTTTTAGCAATCTTGTTTTGTGTTTTTACAACCTTGTTTTGACTTTTGACAATCTTGTTTGGAGTTTTAGCAACCTTGTTTTGACTTTTGACAACCTTGTTTTGTGTTTTAACAACCTTGTTTGGAGTTTTGACAATCTTGTTTGGAGTTTCACCAACCTTGTTTTGACTTTTTACAACCTAGTTTTGAGTTTTGACAACCTTGTTTGGAATTTTGACAACTTTGTTTGGAGTTTTAGCAACCTTACTTCCAGTTTAGCATATCTGTTTTCCTGTTTTAGCTACTTTCTTTTCACTTTATCAGACTTACTTTGGTGTTGTAGCCATCGTATTGGCTTTGTTTGTACAATTAGTCGGTAATCTCTCCCTCTTACTCTTACTTTTAGCCCTCCGGCGGCGAGGGTGCCCTTATTTTTCGGGTAAAAAAAGGCCCGCTACCCAGTTTCGCCTATGCACATAAAAAGTACAGCAACAAGCAAACAGCTTAGCTTCAATACTGTCTTGTATTTCAGTTGATTAAGTGTAAAAAGAAGGCCTGGGAAAGGAAGGAGAAAATACAAATGGAAGTCTCCCCTTAAGGGAAACAAGGGAGGTTAATTATTTTTCATCGGCACGATCATCTCAAAAGAAGGGATGCGCACGTCAAACATCTTTTTATTCAGCAGGTTTTCCATCTGGTAGGTACCGCTCATTTTACCCATCTCAGTGCGAAGATTGCAGCCGCTTACATACTGGTAGTTTTCCCCGGGTTGTATGGTGGGCTGCACGCCTACCACCCCTTCGCCTTCCACTTCCCGCTGGCTGCCATTACTGTCGAAAATATGCCAGTGCCGGCGGTGAAGTTTTACAGGAAATGAATTGTGATTCTCAAGAGTGATGCGGTAGGCAAACATGAACTCAGATTGCAGCGGGTTGCTGTAATCAGCCTGGTAAAATGTTTCCACACTTACCTTCATACCTTCAGATATCATGCTCGTCATAAAGTAAAAATAAACAAAATAGGTCAGATATTCTTAGGGCTTTATTTAATGCATAAATACGCTTTCAGGACTTAATTTTGCGCCTGAAAACAAAAAACAACACAATATGAAGATAGCTGTAGCCAAAGGCGATGGAATTGGTCCCGAAATAATGGAAGCTGTACTCTCAATTTTCAATGCCAACAAAGTACCACTGGAATATGAATATGTGGAAATGGGTAAGTGGGTGTTTGACAAAGGCTTCAATAACGGTATGACGCCGGAAGCCAAACAAAGTATCGAAGCCCTCGGCCTCCTCTTTAAAGGCCCGATGGAAACCCCCAAAGGCAAAGGCGTAAAAAGTATAAATGTAACCGCCCGCAAAACCTGGAACACTTTTGCCAACAAAAGAGATTTCCGCACTCTCCACGGCGTGGATACAGTGTTCAGCAAAGCCGGTATCCCCATCGACATTACAGTGGTCAGGGAAAATATTGAAGACACTTACGGCGGTATCGAGCATATGCTCACCCATGATGTGGCGCTCAGCCGTCGCTTCATCACCCGCCCCGGCAGTATGCAGGTCATCCGCTACGCCTTCGAAATGGCCAAACAGAAAAATGCCCGTCGCATCACCTGTGTACACAAGGCCAACATTATGAAGATCACCGACGGCCTCTTTCTCGAATGCTTCCAGGAAGTAGCCAAAGAATACCCGGAACTGAAAGCCGACGACATCATTGTAGATGACCTCTGCATGAAGCTGGTCACCCGGCCCGACCTGTTCGATGTACTCGTACTGACCAACCTGCAGGGCGATATCGTATCAGACCTCTGCGCCGGCCTGGTAGGCGGTCTCGGCTTTGCGCCTTCGGCAAATATTGGAGATCATATTTCCATCTTTGAAGCAGTACACGGCACCGCCCCCGATATTGCCGGTAAGAATATTGCCAACCCAACAGCCCTTCTGTTAAGTGGCCTCGCCATGCTGCGCCATGTAGGTCTTACAGAAAATGCATCCATCATTGAGAACGCTTTGTTATATACCCTTGAAAACGGCACCCATACCGGCGACTTTGGCGACAAGACAAAACCATCTGTAAATACCACCCAGTTTGCTGAAGCAATCATCAGCAATTTTGGTAAAACTCCCGAAATAGGTGCCCGTACCATCATCCCCAACAGGCCCGGCACCCCCACGCCGCTGAAACTGGAGACCAACCCGATGATGATCTCTAAAGAAGGAGATAGCGAAACCATAGTAGGTGTGGACCTCTTCATCGAAAGCGGGGAACAACCCACCGCCATCGCTGATAAATGTAAGCGCCATGCAGGAGTAAAGTTCAATCTCATTAATATCAGCAACCGGGGCACACAGGTATGGCCCACCGGCTCGGTATATACAAATCTGGTGAACCAATACAATGTTCGTTTTGAAAGCATTGGCGATGAGCCGCTGAACCAGCAGGATGTTATCGGGCTGTATGTAAGCATGAGTGGCAATTTCAAGATCTGCTCCTTCGAACTGCTGAATATGTGGGGAAAAATGAAAGGATACTCACAGGCACAGGGACAGTAATCCTGTACTTATTTAAAACAGCTCACTGCCAGAGAAGATATTCCGGTACATTTTCATGCCTGTCCTGTATTTGGAATATCTGGCTGGGTAAAATATGATTTCTGTAAATTGTATGGTCAATACATAGTCACCAACGATCAACATTGAACTGATTACTATGGGTAAAGAAACCATGAAATATACCAACGGTGAAGTAACCGTTGTCTGGAAACCAAATGTATGCATCCACTCCACCCTTTGCTGGAAAGGATTGGATGAGGTCTTCAAACCAAAAGAACGGCCCTGGATACAACTGGGCGATACGGCTACAGAAAAGATCATTGAGCAGGTTCGGCAATGCCCCAGCGGTGCATTGAGCTACTATTTGAATGCAGAAACCACTCCCGAAGAACCTGCAGATAAAATAGTCTCCGAAACCGCCCATCTGCTAAAAGTAGAAGTAACGCCAAACGGGCCTTACCTTATCAAAACAGAATGCCTGATCGTACATGCAGATGGAAAAGAAGAAACAAAGACCGGCACTGTTGCATTATGCCGCTGCGGTGCTTCCTCAAATAAGCCTTATTGTGATGGCCAGCATCGCAAAGTTGGATTTGAGGGATAAATTATGGCTTTGATGAAACAAACCAAAGACTAAATAATAAGCCCTAGCCTTTTTGCCATCCCAATACTAAGGAGTACCACTCCACAAAAAATAACGAGCAGCGGCAGCTTTACCTTCCTGTTCGTCTCAAATACATTTAGCTGAAACAGGAAAATACCGGCGAGGCAAAACACTATTCCGGAGAAGATGTAGACCAATCAATAGTTTTTTTTACACAGGTGAAATGAATTACTTAACGGTGCATTTTCCCACCACCACTTTTGCCTTACCAAACGTTTTATCAGTTTTGCCAATAAAATAAAACGTATTGCCCAACTGGTTGCCCAGCCTCGGCATAGCATTCGGGATATCATTGTTTGAAAAGGCCACCCTGCGTTTCATTTCACCTGTCAGCAGGTTTACTTCCACAGTAAAACAATCAGACTTATCGAAATTATAATTCAGTGTCTTTATCTTCTGCCCGGCTTTTGTTACACCTGCATTCTTCGGGTTATCATTAAAGAAAAGAAATGATTTCCCGCCGGCATTCGCCACCCCAAAGCCCGCATAATAAGGCTTGTCCATCCGCCGGAGAAAATACGCAGCGGTATAGCTGGGCAAAGTTCCCGCACTCACACCCGCCGGTATCCGCTCCCGCTGAAACTTTGGAAATGTATAAAACCAGTTGATCTTTCCAGACACGTCTATTTTAGCAGTATAGATATCACCGCATTCGTAATGAATGTAGCTGGTGGTCATTGCACTGCGGGAAGCGCCGGTACCATTGTAAGTAGTATAGCTTACAAGGCGACTGGATACTTTTTCAGCAAAGAACACAAATGAATTATCAGGCGCTATTACGAACTTCCTGAATACCAGGTCACCCGACAAACCTTCTTCGTCATCATCATCATCTTTCTTTTTTGATTTCTTCTCATCGTCATCTTCGTCCTCCTCTACTATGCTTATCATTCCTTTGTTCAGCTCCATGGTCTGATCAGACACCAGGTTGCCCGTAGCCGGGTCTATACGCATTACCACCAATCCATTGATCTCTTTTTTCTTTCTCTCATCGGAATAGAAAGCAGCCATTACGATCTCATTATTGTTAATAAGCGCCTTACTGTTCACCAGCCATTTTTTCTCGCTGTCAGTTTTTATTTCCTTTATCAGCTTACCATTGGTTCCATATATCCGGGTATTATAATTCCTGAATTGCAGAAACTTGTCTTTCTTCTTTTTCCCCTCCACATACTCATTCTCACGACCCAGCAACAGCACCTGCCCTGCCGGTGCCACCAGTACGTCTTCCAGTACATATGTTTTCGGGTCAAATTCATTCGTAATGGGCGGATACTTTGTTACCGGGGAAAGGTCAGGTCCAAGTATCGAAATATTGTAAGCATTCGTCTCTTTGCCCAATAATGTATTTATAAAAACTACTTTACTGCTGTCACCCGTATAGTCAAACTTGTATTGTATAGCCTTATTTTTATCTTCCGCATAAAGTGTTTCCATCAGTTTCCAGTCGCCTTTCAAAGTGCCTGTGGCCTTATCCACTTCAGCGAAATAGATCATCAGTTGCAATTCCTTTTTATTGTAATCGTCAGCAATTATAAAAAGCTTGTCTTTAATAAAAAGGAAGCGGTCAAATTCCTTGCCTTTTAATTCTTTGGCAAAATCATTGTTGTATTGCTCCACCATATTCTTATCCATGCGGATCAGCTTAGCCACGTCCCGGACGGAATAGCCAATTACAAAGTAGCTTTTTACCACCGGGTGCGATTCCTGCAGAAAAAAGCCGGTCTTGTCCGACCCGATCACCCTGAACTCCATACTTCCTTTATTGAACTTCATTTCCTCGCTCCATGTAACGCCGGATACCTGCGATTTCGCAATCGCCCCTGCAAAAAGAAAAACAAAAGACAAGACTATTTTATTCATGTTATTTGAATTAGACATTATCAGCTCATTTTTGATTGGGTGTAACCATTCTTCTTCAGCCATTGCAGAACTTTCTCCCGTTGATCACCCTGCACAATAATTTCTCCGTCTTTTGCAGAACCACCGGTGCCGCAAAATGATTTTAATTTCTTACCCAGTTCCTGCAGATCATCATCTGTTCCCGCAAAACCCGCTACCAGCGTCACAGCTTTTCCAGCCCGGTGCTTGGTATCCAATCTTACTTTCAGTTTCTGTTGCGCCGGTGGCAGCGTTTCCGTTGTGGAGTGTTCTTCCTCAAAAGAAAAGTTAGGGTCGGTACTGTACACAAATCCCCTTGTATCTGGCTTATTCTTCTTACTCATATTTGGTTGTTTTCATTTCCACAGTCTCACATCTCCTCATTTTCACATTATCACCGCTTTCAAACTCAGATCCAAACTCTTCGCCTGGTGTATCAATGCGCCCACACTTACAAAGTCCACTCCTGCTTTTGCATATTCCACAATATTATCCAGGTTGATGCCACCGCTGGCTTCTGTTTCAAACTCCTCGCCAATCAATTGTACTGCTTCTTCAATCTGCTGTGGTGTAAAATTATCCAGCATGATGCGGAATACTTTTCCTTTACCCATTGCAATTACCCGCTTTACATCATCTATATTTCTTGTTTCCACCTCTATTTTCAATCCGGGCTTAACTGTTTGCACATAGACGGCGGCTTTATCAATCGCTTTCTCTATGCTGCCGCAGTAGTCAATGTGATTGTCCTTCAGCATGATCATATCATACAGTCCAAACCGGTGATTAAGACCACCGCCGATCCTCACAGCCTCCTTTTCCAGTAGCCTGAAATTCGGTGTGGTCTTGCGGGTGTCCAGCAGGCGGGTTTTAAACCCTTTTAATTTCTCAACATATTGACCAGTCAGCGTTGCAATACCACTCATCCGCTGCATGCAATTCAGCACCAGCCTTTCACACTGCAAAATAGTATGCACAGACGCCTCTGCTTCAAACGCCTTTTCGCCATACTTCATTGCTTCCCCATCCTTTTTAAAAGGAACAAAAACAGAGGCTGGTTCTTTATAGCGAAATATTTTTTCAGCCACCCGTATACCAGCTAACACTCCGTCCTGTTTTATTTTTAAAACAGCTTTGCCTTTTACTAAAGGGTCAATACTTGCCAAAGTGGAATGGTCTCCGTCACCAATATCTTCCTTCAGGGCTTCATCCACGAGGTGGTGCAGTTGTTCGTCAAAACTCATAGGTGCAAAAGTAGTATTTCAGATTCAGCTATGCTTTGTATCAAAAAAGCCTGTTTGATATATAATCAAACAGGCTTTCTATTAATTACTATTTCTTTATTCCACCGCCTGAAAACGGATCTCCTTGATCACTTCTTTACCGTTCTTTACTTTCATAAAAACATTGGTACGGAAGTTACCGGCGTTGGTTTGTAGTGTGCCGATACAAAAATGGCCGCCGGGAGGAGAATCTCCTTTGTGTTTCAGTTCAAATCCTTTCACTCCATTATTTCCAAAGAAGTCTTTTACTATCAGTTGCGCCTGGGCTTTACTATAACTGTCGCTTTTATCGGGCAGTATCAGTTCAACTGTATCATCAAAGTATTTGGCAAGTTCTGTAGAATTGCCGGAGCGGAGAGCATTAATCACACTATCAATACTGTTTTGTGTATTAAATGAAGAAACCAGTAAGACAGAGCCAAGCAGTAGTGTTGTAAATAAATGTTTCATACAAATTTGGTTTTCACAGGTGTATTAATCTAAAAACATGCCACAGTATCAAGGTGGCCTCATCGGGTACTAAAGTACTAAAAACCAGCATTTTTCCTGCATACCTGGATAACAAATAAGTTTTTTGGGTGTAGTTTTACAGGGTTCGGATTGGTAATGTTACCTTGAAAACGAAAGGTTTTTGCACACTTATTAAACAGCAGATAAAATGTCACAAAAAAGAGTCATTCTCGCCATCATGGACGGTTGGGGACTGGGGAAAGTTGCTTCGGCGGATGCTATCCAGAACGCTAATGTACCCTTTACAAGGTCTTTGTACTCAAATTATCCCAATACCACGCTAATTACCTGTGGTGAGGCTGTGGGCCTGCCAGACGGGCAAATGGGCAATTCAGAAGTAGGTCATTTGAACCTGGGGGCCGGGCGGATCGTTTACCAGGAGCTTCAGCGTATTAATGTGGCCATCCGGGATGGTTCTTTTGCGCAAAATGAGGTATTGCTGCGCTCCATCCGCTTCGCTAAAGCAAACAACAAGCCGCTGCACCTGCTGGGTCTGGTTAGTAATGGCGGGGTTCATTCTCACATTAATCACCTGAAAACCATAGTAGATATATGTAAAGCTGAAGGCCTTTCGGAAGTATATATACATGCTTTTACTGATGGCCGGGATTGCGACCCTAAAAGCGGTCTTGCATTCCTGACGGAACTGCAGCAGCACCTTAATTTTTCAATAGGCAAGATCGCTTCTGTAAGCGGACGCTATTATGCAATGGACCGGGATAAACGCTGGGAAAGGATAAAACTGGCCTATGATGCCCTGGTAAATGGCATCGGAGAAAAAGCCACAGATGCTATCGCCGCAGTTGAAAATTCCTATGAAAAAAACATTACTGACGAGTTCATTAAACCCACCATCATCATAGATGAAGGTCAGCAACCTTTAGCCACCATAAAAGAGGGGGATGTGGCTGTTTGTTTCAATTTCCGGACGGACCGTTGCCGGGAAATAACCCAGGTACTTACACAAGCAGATTTTCCTGATTTCAATATGTACAAACTGGCGTTGCATTATACCACCATGACAGAATACGACAG
>CALSAT010000028.1:0-16328 GCA_943372905.1 Bacteroides fragilis
TATGAATCGTCTTTGTATGCTATCCAGATCGCCAAGAAATACGGTACCCGCCTTCATATCTTACATATCAGTACGGAGAAAGAATTGCAACTGTTCACCAATTTGTTTCCTTTAAAAGAGAAACGCATCACCGCAGAAGTATGTGTGCATCATCTGCACTTCACCAGTGATGATTATGCCCGGTTGGGCAACCAGATAAAATGCAACCCCGCCATCAAAGCCCCGCATAATAAAGAAGCACTGTGGAAAGCTCTATTGGATGACCGGCTCGATGTGATAGCCACCGACCATGCTCCACATACATGGGAAGAAAAAAATGAACCTTACGAGAAAGCCCATGCCGGCTTGCCTTTAGTACAACATCCCCTGTCATTAATGCTCCATTATCATAAACAGGGGAGAATAAGCCTGGAGAAGATCGCCGAGAAGATGAGTCATGCCGTAGCCGATTGTTTCCAGATAAAGGACAGGGGTTATATCCGCGAAGGATACCATGCCGACCTGGTGATAGTGGACCCGGGCCAGCCTTCCACTGTGACCAGACAAAACATTTTATATAAATGCGGCTGGAGTCCTTTAGAGAATTTCACGTTTCCTGCATCTATTACTCATACGTTTGTAAATGGCCATTTGGTGTATAATAAAGGGGTATGGGATGAATCTAAGCGGGGGCAACGGCTCGAGTTCCTAAGATAAAAGAGAACAGATAATAGTTCTTTAAAGAACAAAAAGTACTATTCCGTGCCTATCCTCTATTAGAATGAATAGTCATTTCAATAAAGCTATGAGTGTCAGGAAACACCATCATCTTTTATCTTTTAGAAATTATCTTATTAAACTATGCAGATCGACAATACATCCTTCTCCGACATATCCATCTTCCACCATGAAGAAGAATTCTCTATTTTTCATAAACTCAATTTCACCCGGACCGTCGGCGGCCGGGAATGGCTCCGCAAATTCTTCAGCGAACCACATGATGACCTAAAGAAGATCATCGGGACTCAAAAGGTCATACGCACCTTTATGGAGCATGTGAACCACTGGCCGATGGACATCAGCAATGGTACCGTATTAGTAATGGATAAGTTTCTCGACTATCCTTTAGACCCCATCAGCGAGGCACCAGCTTCATTCAATAATCTTTTTTATAAGATGCTGCATAGTGAAGATTATTCCATGGTGAAGTACTCCGTTACCCACTTCGCTGATTTCTACCGCGGCCTCCGAAAAATCGCTGAATTGCTGGAAGGGCTTGATCTGCCTGCTAACATTAAACTATACACCGACCGCATCCGCGGACTGCTCAAAGAGCCACCACTGCAAAAACTGTCGGAGACAGAACCAACACAAAAGTTCTCCATGCGGCAAAACCTGTATTTTGGTTATCATCTCCGCGGAAGGTATAAGACGGGCACACTGGAACTGATAGAAATCTATAGCCGCCTTGATGCCTGGTATTCTATGGCAGTAGCAGTAAAAACGTACGGCCTCAGTTTCCCTGAATTTGTGGAGCAGGACAAACCGTTGGTAGATGCAAAAGGCTTATACCATATATTGCTCACTAAGCCCGTGGCCTATGATATGCAGATGAACCCGGAACATAATTTCCTTTTTCTTACCGGGGCAAATATGGCAGGCAAAAGCACCCTGATCAAGGCGTTAGGCTCTGCTGTATTCCTGGCACATATCGGTATGGGTGTACCTGCCCAAAAAATGAAACTCACCCTGTTTGACGGACTGTTAAGCAATATCAACGTGGTGGATAATATTGCCAAAGGCGAAAGCTATTTTTTCAATGAAGTACAGCGGATAAAGAATACCATTGAAAAAATAGACAATGGTAAAAAATGGCTGGTGCTGATAGATGAACTGTTCAAAGGCACCAATGTGCAGGATGCCATGAAATGCTCGCTTACGGTTATCAAAGGATTAATAAAGATGAAGAACTCCCTGTTCATCCTTTCCACCCACCTGTATGAGATAGGAGAGGAATTGAAAAACTATCCCAATATCTCCTTCCGCTATTTTGAAACGAATGTAAAAGACGAACAACTCGAATTCAGCTACCAGCTAAAGGAAGGCATCAGCAACGACCGCATCGGTTATGTGATTTTAAAAAGGGAAAAAGTAGTGGAGATGCTGGAGAAATTGTAGGTCTATTAGCTTACCCTTATCATTTTACAGCGGAATAAATCCGTATTTTTCAGGCATGAAAAGAACGGTTGTCCTGCTTTTTTGTCTCAGCATGTATTATGCCCTTGCCGCCCAGCGGGCGGTCGATGTGCAACATTACCATTTCAATCTTGAACTGAACGATAAGAATGATACTATTTACGGCAGGGCCGAGATTACTGCGAAAGCAGTAGCAGAGACTTCCATATTCCGTTTTGACCTGGAATTTGCAAGGGAAAAATCCCGGGGGATGATGATAGAGCAGGCCTATTATTATAATGAAGCAAAAAAGGAATGGATCAGGGGATTGTACAGCCATGATTCTGATGGCTTCGGCATGATTGATTTGCCTCCCTCAACAAAACCCGGTTCAATCTTCAGAGTGGCCATTGTATACAAAGGCATCCCCGCCGACGGTCTCATCATTTCCAAAAACAAATACGGCCACCGCACCTTCTTTTCCGACAACTGGCCCAACCGGGCGCATCATTGGATACCCTGTGTGGACGATCCTGCTGATAAAGCGACCGTGGAGTTCGTTATCACTGCCCCCTCCCACTACCAGGTTATATCAAATGGGACACAAATAGAGGAAACAAATTTGCCCGGGGATAAAAAGCTCACTCACTGGAAAGAAGATGTGCCGCTGCCCACCAAAGTAATGGTAATAGGTGTGGCAGACTTTGCTGTCAATACCGTTGGCGAAGTGAACTGTGTACCTGTGAGCAGCTGGGTCTTTCCTGAAAACAAAACAGATGGGTTTTATGATTATGCGCCTGCTAAAGATATTCTTGCCTGGTACATGAATTATATCGGGCCTTATGCGTATCAAAAACTGGCCAATGTACAATCAAAGACCATTTTTGGGGGCATGGAAAATGCCAGCGCTATATTTTACTATGAAAATTCGGTGACCGGTAAACGCCAAGAGGAATCCCTGCTGGCACATGAGCTGGTACATCAGTGGTTTGGTAATCATGCCACAGAAAAAAGTTTTGCCCATCTCTGGCTAAGTGAAGGCTTTGCCACATATCTTACCCATGTATATTTAGAAGACCGTTATGGCACCGACAGTCTGAACAAACGGATGCAAAAAGACCGGGAAGAAGTGATCGATTTTGTAAAACAAGCCCGGCGGCCGGTGGTGGACTCTACAACAAACTACATGCAATTACTGAATGCGAACAGCTACCAGAAGGGTGGCTGGATATTGCACATGCTGCGTCGCCAGTTAGGGGACAGCATCTTCAAAAAAAGTGTTCGGCAATATTATGCAGAATACGCAGGCAAAAATGCCGATACCAAAGACCTGCAAAAAATATTTGAAACCGTATCCGGCAAAAAATTGAACCAGTTTTTTATACAATGGCTGCACACACCTGCTAATCCAATATTGGATATTCGCTGGAAATATGATATAAAAACAAAAAAAATAGCGGTTACGGTTACACAGTTGCAGCCGGCCATGCCATTCGCTTTCCCCTTAGAAATTGCGGTGGGCTTTGGTAGTTCCAAATCACAATTATTTACTCTTAATATCTCCAAACAAACAGAGACCTTCAGTTTTCCGGCAGACAACAAAGTAACAACCCTTCAGCCTGATCCAAAAACTTCCCTTCTTTTTGAAGGAGAAGTAAAAGAAATAAACTAACATTGGGTTTCTTTTTATCAGCCATTCCACTTCCGGCAACTATTCTTTTAACGAGTTTGATGTTCAACTAATGCTTGTAAAGACATTCGGAAGTGCCGTGTACGGCGTGGAGGCTATCACCATAACGATAGAAGTAAACTGGCTCGGGCAAAGCGGCAAGGATATGATGATCGTTGGACTGCCGGACAATGCCGTTAAAGAAAGCCTTCAGCGTATAGAAAGTACGTTTAAAACAAATGACTACGATGTTCCCCGCACCAAAGTGGTGGTGAATATGGCCCCCGCTGATATAAAGAAAAGCGGCACCCCTTTCGATCTTCCAATTGCCCTGGGCATACTCGGCGCTACTGAGCAGATCAAAAACTGTGAAGTACTTTCAACATATGTAATTATGGGAGAACTCTCGCTGGATGGAGAAATACGCCCCATCAAAGGAGCTTTACCAATTGCCATACAGGCTCGCAAAGAAGGTTTTAAAGGATTGATCGTTCCAAAAGCAAATGCGAAAGAAGCCGGTATGGTGAATAACCTGGCCGTATACGGCGTTTCCCATATCAATGAAGTGATTGATTTTTTTGAGAACGAAGAAAAGGGACTTGAGCAGGTTATCATCAACACCAGGGAGGAGTTCTTTAATTCCCAGTACGATTTTGAAATTGATTTTGCAGATGTAAAGGGGCAGGAAAATATAAAAAGAGCACTGGAGATCGCTGCAGCAGGCGGGCATAATGCGATCCTGATAGGCCCGCCAGGTGCAGGAAAAACGATGCTTGCAAAACGATTGCCCACCATATTACCACCTCTCAGCTTACAGGAAGCACTGGAAACAACCAAGATCCATTCAGTAGCAGGCAAATTGCCGGAGAATGCCACCCTGGTTTCCAAACGTCCTTTCCGTTCACCACATCATACCATTTCGGATGTAGCGTTGGTAGGCGGTGGGGGCATACCACAGCCGGGTGAAATATCATTGGCGCATAATGGAGTCTTATTCCTGGATGAACTGCCCGAATTTAAAAGAACAGTACTGGAAGTAATGCGGCAGCCTATGGAAGAAAGAAGAGTGACCATTTCCAGGGCAAAAGTAGCTGTTGATTTCCCGGCCTCCTTTATGCTGATGGCATCAATGAATCCCTGCCCCTGCGGTTTCTATAATCATCCTGAAAGAGAATGCAGTTGCCCGCCCGGAACAGTACAGAAATATTTGAATAAGATCTCCGGGCCGTTGCTCGACAGGATAGATCTGCATGTAGAAGTAACACCGGTTGCCTTCAGCGAATTATCATCTGCCAAACAACAGGAAAACTCTGCCAGCATCAGGGACAGGGTGATAGCTGCTAGGGAAAAACAGGCTGACCGCTATAAAGACAATCCCGGAATTTACTGCAATGCACAAATAAGCAGCAAGATGCTCAAAGAAATTTGTGTGATAAATACGGCGGGTGCTAACCTGCTGAAAATAGCCATGGAAAAGCTGAACTTATCAGCAAGGGCCTATGACAGAATAATAAAAGTATCGAGAACAATAGCTGACCTTTCTGCTTCTGATGAAATAAAACCGGAACATTTAGCAGAAGCAATACAATACAGAAGTTTGGACCGGGAGGGATGGGCGGGATAATTCTTTTACACCTAATATATAAGGGTGTTCTTTATTATAAAATAATAAAGAACACCATGAATTGCTTTTAACCAGTTGGGTTAATGCTGATACTGATGGTAGTTCTGGTAATGTCGGTGGCACAGCCCCTGGTTACACAGGCACCAGTTTGGTAAATAATAGTTGTCCAACTATCTGCCCCAAACTGCATGGGGTTTTGGCTGAGCCTGGAGATCGTCTTCTTCTTCAGCTCCAGCTTGCGAATTGGTTTCTTTTCCATGTTTAAAGGTTTAATAAACAAAAAATGAACACCCGAAATCTTTTGAAAAATCTCGGGTGTTGAAAGAATCTGTGCTCTTCATTCAGCCAACTTTTATTAACCGGTTGGGCGAATGCTGGAAATAGTTCTTGTAAAGTCAGTAGCACAGCCATTAGTTACGCAGGCACCAGTCTGGTAAATAATAGTTGTCCAGCTGTCTGCTCCAAATTGCATCGGGTTTTGGCTGAGCCTGGAGATCGTCTTCTTCTTCAGATCCAGCTTGCGAATTGGTTTTTTGTCCATGTTTAAAGGTTTAATAAATAAAAAAATGAAAACTCGAAATTTTTGAAAAATTTAGGGTGTTGAAAGAATCTGTACTGTTCATTCACCCAACTTTTTTTATCCGGTTGGGCGGATGCTTGAAATGGTTCTGGTAAAGTCTGAACCACAACCATTAGTTATACCACACCCTGCGGTTTGGTAAATGATGGTTGTCCAGCTATCACCACCAAGTTGCATTTGGTTTTGTCCAAGCCTGGAAATAGTTTTCTTTTTCAGTTCCAGCTTGCGGATAGGTTTTTTGTCCATGATTAAAAATTTTTGGTTACTGTGAAATTAGTATTTACGAAAAAGCCGACCTATACCCTAATGGGGTTAGTTATCGGGTGGCGCCCTTCAAAAACTAACTTCCTGTTTATCAACGCCTAAGTTATTTTTGGGTTGAGCAAATGGGGATTTTAATAAAAAAAGCTGGATTTAACCCCGTAAATCACTTATTTAGGAGGCTGCCTTTTAGTTACTGACCTGTAGTAAGAACAAAGCATGTCATAAATAACTAACTCATGCAGGCGTGGTTCGGAGAGAAAAAGCCGGTTCAGGTTCATGTGGATATAACTGCTCAGCAAACTATTCAGAGCAGTGTAGTTCCCTGAAAGACCACCATCGGCAATAATCCTTTGCGAAACCACCCGTAGCTCATCTTTATACTCATTAATGATGGTAAGTAATGGAGTAAAGATATTTACTTCACCCGGCGGGCTTTCAAGAGCCATCAGAATCTGTTTCCGGTTGTCGCTATATTGCTGGTTGAGCTGCCGGTACAGCGTTTTATCTGCATTATATTCTTTAGAAAATACAGCCTGAAGCTGACGCATCAGTTCGTACTTATTTTCTATTGAATAATCGAAAGCGTTCAGCCATTCATCTGTTTCCCGCAAGGCCCAAAGCCAGCGTAGTTTTTCTCTTTCATCGCCTTCCGTAAGGGAAAGGAACTGCAGCTTCATCTTACTGTCTGTAAAAAACAATTCCTCTGCCGCTTCAGTCAATGTGTTGCCATATCGTTCTATTTCCCGCTTGTAGGTATCGGTGAGTATCCTCGACACCAGGCCTTCTTTTTCTAACTCCTCCAGGTGCTGCAATACCAAATTCATTACTTCTCCTAATGAACGGGTATCAGGTAAGTGAAACCGGATACGCAGGTGGAAATCAGGATCATTGTACCGGATAAAGAACCATTTGTCAACCAATTTTAATTGCAGTAATCTTTCTGTCAACGGAAGGATGGCTGCTATCAACACTTCATCCGCTGTTTTCGTACCGCAGTATATTTTATAGTATAGCCATTCAGATCCGGGCAGGAAATTCCTTTGGGTGTTAGTTTGCTGATCCTCATTTATGAATGGCTGACTTCCGGTATATACCTGCTGGTCATTCATCAGCACAGCAATGAACTGGTTGTTATACGGGCTTTGCTTTTCATTTGTAACAGTTTTTGAACACGGTTTCAGAAACTCTTTTAGTGTAATAAACTCACGGTCTTTTATCGTACGGGTAAATGTCTCAACAGATTCATTGCTTTCCAGGTCCACAAGTAATTCATTATCTCCATCGGCCAATACAACGTAGCGGGGCAATTTCCATTGCTCCTGAAACTTATTCAACCGCTGCTGTGCATTTAATAATTTTTCAAAATCCTCCTTCCTCAATTGCCAGGTAGCTTCAAACAGGATAACATTTCCGAAGCTTGCTCTTGGAAGATATCTGAAATGCCGGGCCATGGTGCCCCAGTTGAACGCCAGGCCGCTTACTAATCCCTGCATTTGCAGCTCTGCCAAAAAATAATATACCGGCAATGAAGCAAAACTATAATTATGAGCACTGCTGAGACGTGGAATGATCTCTTTATTCAATTTTCGGGAAAATAGCCGGATACGTTTATCCTGCTGCACACTGATCATAATATCCTGCAGCATTACCCGGTTATCAGGCGGTAATGATGATTGGGCCAGAAAGGGGATCTCATATTCACGGAATGCAGGATGGAGGAGTATGTTCCCAACTCGGTCTTCCGGCAGGTGTACTATTTCGGCAAAAATTACTTCATCGTTCAATTGCTGTTCCTGTTTAGTAATCCTCTTTACCAGTTCACAAATATTCTTATCTGCATGGGCAAACCGGCCAAGTAAATTGGCTGCGCTGGAGCCGCTGCATCCTTTAAAGAGCAGCTTTCCATTGTCGAGGACGGTAAACATAACAGACATCGAAGGAGGGAAATTTGAGAAGTCAGCCGTGAAATCCTTCAACTCATTTTCCTCCACTACCACTTCGCTTGCATCAGGATGCTTTATTAACTTATCAAAAAGCCATTGCTCGGTTTTATTCCATTTGATATCAATGCTGTCGCCTGAATTTCTTCCTGGTAATACCAGGTTTTCTACCAGCGGTGACAAATTAGTTCCTCCCCGCTCGGTATACCCGATGCCTGTTTCGGCATCCAGTACCTTCAACAATGGCACCTGCTGATCTTCGTACCGCTTCCTGAAGCGCTCAGCAAAAGAATTAAGGTTCTCATTTACTGCAGAAGAAAATAATTTTGCCAGCAACCCAAAGGCAGAAAAGAGATCGTTCTTCCATTCGCTTTTAATGCTATTAGGTAATGGCTCGCTAAATGCATCTACCTGCAATAGTTTGCCCTCTTCAAAAGGCACGTTCAGTTCTTTTATACTCTCAATAAGAGAAATATAAGTTTCCGGTGAATTATGAACCCGATCGTCAATCTCTTTCAGCGAAGCCAGAATATGTTCAAGCTTGCCGTGTATGACGGTAATTGCAGGATTCTTATCAACATTGATCTTACCTAATATAGTAAGCAGTTGGTGAATAAATTCCTCCCCGGTAATAGCAGGGTCCATTTCACTGATGAGTACCTGGCTGCTGATCATTTCGTCGATAAAATCCATTGCCTCTTCGCCTGATACTTCCTGTTGCTCTACCAGCAGGTCCATTATTTCCCCGATACGGGCCCCTGTACCGGCTCTTGTAAAAACGGCATCAAGGTATTCCGAATGAAACACTGAACTTATCTGATGGACCCGTCGCCCTTTTTGATAGCGGTATTCTATGTACCGCACTTCATTTCCGATCCGGTAGGCACTGTTATTAGGGAAATACAACAGCCGTTCTTTTATGCCAGGCAAAGAAGATAAATGCTGACCCAATGCGCAGAGGTAATGCATATCGAGCCTGGTACTCCTGAAAAACTTATCTGCTGGTATGGTAATATGAGATTGCTCATCGCCCCATTTTGTCAGCGAGCATCCTGAAAACAAACCAAATGGTGTACAGCGGCTGTACATCCGCTGGTAGTATTTAATAAGTGATGTTTTTACTTTCCTTACCTCTTTAGCATCGGTCAGTTCACCTTTTACCAGCCTGCTGCATTCAGCGTATAGGACCGGAGAGGCTAAGTAAACTGCTTCCATAAAATCCTGGTCATATATCAACGCATCTGCTTTTGATCCATCCAGCAGGGGCACAAAAGGAAGCGCAGGTGTTCGCAACACCAGCTCATCTAAAAAACTAAATGGTAATCCGATGACAGGCTGACTCATAAAAGCAGGGACCGGCTCCAGGTCAATTCTTTATTAGTGATATAAGATAACAAGGCCAGATTAATACCGGGCAATCCGTTCAGCAGGTCACATTCTTTGCCACTGTACCAACCATCCTTCCATTCTGCTTCCAGCAATACCAGTGTCTTTTGCATCCAATAATCTGCTGCCGCTGAAAATATTGTATTCCCTGTATGCGAATACAGCGTTTTATAAAATTGCACCAAACCGGCTGTGCCATGACAAAAATGAGAATCGGCAGCAAGAGTGGCTGCTTCATCCTTTCTTGTTACAGTATGTATAGCAAGCGTATCCGCCAGTTCTTTCCAGGCAGGTTCATGTAAAATGGAAGAAGCCCGGTATAACAATAATATAATATTCAGGTCACCATAACACCAGGCCAGCCGCTGTGAGAAATAAGTATCGTCCAAATTATTACTATGAACGGAGAATGGGAAAAATGCATGCTGCTCATTATCCGGATCAGGTTTCATACGCAGGCTGATAAGAAAACGAATGCCTTCTGAAATAACTTCTTTTACTTTTTTTTCCAATATTCCAGCCTCCAGCACATTCAGCAGAATAAGTAAGAACCCTGCATTGCCATGCGACAAGCCGGTATCGATACGTTCTTTCTCCCTCGGATCAACAATAAAATTGCGGAACCAACTACCATTTTCCGTAATAACAGCTTTATCACAAAACGCTTCCACTAACTTTTCCAGGTATGCCCTGATGGGTGGTTCCTTACTGCGGGTGGTAAAGTAATGAACAATGCCCATGGCCCCGTGGAGATAATCGTTCCGGTCTTCTTCTGATATTTGTTTCATGGCAATGGCAGCCATCGAAGCATCCAGTTCTTCCAGGTCTTCCTGCAGGTCAATTTCTACCAGTTCCGACATTTTTAGTATCGATAACACATAACCAAGCCCGGCTGTGCCGGTTGAGAAACTTGTTCCGGCCAGAGATGGCAGTGCATCATCCTCCTGGTTCATTACGGCTTCCAGCAGGTCAATAGCTTTATCTGCGTACTCGTCTTCGCCAAGGCCTTCATATAACGAGAAATAATAAAGCACCAGTCCCAGCTTTCCTGTTAACAGAGAAGAGTTGGCGGGTACAGCGCTTTCAATACTGGCGTGCAATTGCCGGAATATGGCCCGGGCCTGTTCTGTTGATATAGTAGTATGGTTAAGCACACGGGTAAATTAGCCAATAGTTTTTGTTTTTTAAAATGCTCGGTACTCATATCACCCCATTAGGGTAGTTCCGGTTCCCATTTATATAGAAAGAGCTGATCTGCTGATGTGTACCAAGTTGTATAATTTATATTATCACATAGCTGTGTCAGTATTATTTAGTCAAAAAAGACGTTATACCGGCATATTTGTCATTTTTCCCGAACTTGTACGATGTTTGCACACTGAATTCTTTTTCTCACTCGTTCATTCTGATATATGAAAATATTACTGCATTATTTGAAACCTCATAAATGGCTCGTGGCTTTTGTACTCCTTCTTGCGGCCATTAATATCAGCTTCTCCCTGATAGATCCCTATATTTTTGGAAAACTAATAGACCTTGGCTATAAATATCATGCAAAACCAGGCGATTATCAACCCTTTTGGTGGGGCTTTGCCAACCCACTTCTCATTCTTTTAGGCGCTTCCATTGGTGTAGCGATGGTAAGTCGTATCGCCAAAGCTTTTCAGGATTATTTTCAGAACCTGGTAACACAAAAATTCGGAGCAGCCGTGTTTACTGAAGGACTGAAGCATGCCATGAGCCTTCCTTACTACCAGTTTGAAGACCAGCGCAGCGGTGAGACCCTCAGCATTTTACAGAAGGTACGGGTAGATACTGAAAGATTCATTGCCAGCTTTGTAAATATTTTATTCCCGGTCATTATCGGCATTTTATTCGTTGCCATTTTTGCCTATAGCATACACCCCACTCTGCCCCTTATTTATTTCGGTGGCATTTTTCTTTTAGTGATAATATCCAACCTGCTTAGCAAAAAAATAAAACGTATCCAGAAAAATATAGTGAAGGAAACCACTTCACTGGCAGGTGCCACTACGGAATCTCTAAGAAACATTGAGCTGGTAAAAAGCCTGGGACTCACCACACAAGAAGTGGAACGGCTGAACAAGAACACCTATAAAATACTCGGCCTGGAGCTAAAGAAAGTAAAGCGCCTCCGCAGTATCAGTTTCATTCAGGGCACTTTTGTAAATACATTGAGACAGATAATTCTTTTCATGCTGATGTGGATGATCTTTAAAGACAAAATGCAACCATGGGAATTAGCTACTATGCAGATATACTCTTTCTTTGTATTTGGCCCTTTACAGGAGATCGGAAACATCATCCTCACATACCGGGAGGCACAGGCATCGTTGGAGAACTTCCAAAATCTGATGAACAAACCACCAGAGCCAAAAGCTGCCAACCCTAAGCCACTGGGTGAAATACAAACCCTGGAATTTGACCATGTGGCGTTCAAACATCATACAGCTTCGCATAAAGCCATCAATGATATCAGCTTTAAAGTAAATACCGGCGAGACCATTGCCTTTGTTGGGCCATCAGGTTCTGGCAAAACAACCTTAATGAAACTATTAGTAGGATTGTACCGCCCGCAGGAAGGAAGTATTTTATATAATGGCATTGATGAAAATAATATTGATTTTGAAGACCTGCGCAACCAGATAGGATTTGTAACACAGGATACCCAGCTTTTTTCTGGTACTATAAAAGAGAACCTGCTGTTTGTAAACCCCTCTGCTACTGAAGAAGACCTGACAGATGTATTGAACAAGGCTTCCTGTCAAAACCTTTTGTCGCGGGCTGAAAAAGGATTGGACACCATGATCGGCGAAGGGGGCTTAAAATTATCCGGGGGTGAGAAGCAACGGTTATCCATTGCCAGGGCATTGCTGCGCAAACCTAAATTGCTCCTTTTTGATGAGGCCACTTCTGCATTGGATTCGTTAACGGAGGAAGAGATCACTGATACGATCCGTGAAATATCCATGCAGGGAAAACAGGTCACTATATTAATTGCCCACCGGCTATCCACCATCATGCATGCAGACAGGATATATGTACTGGAAAAAGGCGATGTAGTGGAAACCGGCAATCACTATAAGCTACTGGAAGAAAAAGGATTATATTATGCCATGTGGCGGCAGCAGATAGGCGAAAGAAAAACTAAAATCAGTGTTGCGTAACGTATGGGATTTCTGTCATTCTTAGGCTTGGGCTCCGGCAATATTAAAAATGCCTTACGAAAAGGAGCTATCATTATTGATGTGAGGACGGCCACCGAATATGATAATGGGCACATCCCGGATGCCTTTCATATTCCGGTAGATAGAATAAAGGCTAATGCCGAACGCCTGAAGGAATCGAAACTGCCTATTGTGCTGTGTTGTAATTCCGGCGACCGAAGTGGTACAGCCCTGCAGATACTTAAAAATAAAGGGGTGAAGGAAGTGTACAATGGTGGCAATTGGGAAACTTTACTACTCCTGATAAAAAAACTCTGACTGTAAAAATACCCTTTTCTTTACATTGCTTATGGCTCACTCTTTTCATTTCTGCCGGCTATCAGGTCTGAAAAAATATTTGACCTTTCCAGTTCTTCCACATCACTCAATTCCAGTTCTATGGCATTGGTACTTTGAATTATTTCTACCAGTGAAAAGATCAGCGAAGCAAGCAGGCTGAGCAAACTGATGGCAAAAATAAACTCCGCTGCGTATCCCCATCCTTTGTAAATACTGTACATACACGCCACACAACATAAAAAACTGAATACGCCCAATCCCTGCATATAGCGGATAAGATTGATTCTGCGGCGCAGGCTTTTGATCTGGCTGACACGTATTTTGCTCTTTTGGCCGCTTATATATTCATCGTGTAGTTTTCTGACAAGATTTGCCAATGCCAAAAACCGGTTGGTATAAGCCAGCAACAATAAGCTGATAGCGGGAAATAATAAAGCGGGAGTGTTGATGCTGATTTCCATATTGCAATTTACTCCTTAAAAAAGAAACCGGCTTACAGGAAGCCGGTTTATGTTAACTACACCAAAACAAGCTATTTGATGGAAAACTCGAGCGGGATATTTAGTTTGATGGAAAAGTTTCTGCCAGTATTGAAAACCCCATTTCGTCCGGTCACCATATTTTGGGCGGCATACTTCAAACGACTCAGGTGGTTCTGATAGGCGGCATCTGTAATGTTTGTAACACCTAAGTAAATACTAAACAGTGTTTTCTTCTTACTCATCACCTCACTGCCAAAACCAGCATTCAGCAATGTATAACCGGCAGTGGCGGTTTCTGTATCAAAGCCGGTAAAGTGATTGGCCTGTTCAAATGTCCGTGACAGTTCGAGGCGGGCATAGAGATTCCTGAATGCCTTACCAGCCTTTTTAAAATCAGCTCTTAATTCGCTGTTCCACCGGGGGGCCGGAATAAGCGGCAGGTTATCACTTCCATCTTTGCTTCCATCAATTTTATTATCAAACCGGCCCCGTACAAAAGAAAAGCTGTTTTGAAAATGAAGCCAATCAAGCGGATGCGGGTGAATATCAAAAGAAAATTCCAGTCCCGAAAGCTTAGCGTTATTCTGATTGAACTGAAAAGTTGTAATATCTTCTCCATCCACGTTGACCAGCGAATCGCCGCCAAAAGCTGATTCTAACTTCCGGTAAAAAATAAAATCATTCATCCGGTTGTAAAAGGCAGATAAGCTGACGCTGAAATGCTCGTAATTAAGATCAATGCCTCCGTCTAACTGCAAACTTGTTTCCGACTTCAGGTCTTGTGTACCGTACTCGTACCGGTTGGTTCCTTCATGTGCACCATTACTGGCCAATTCTGCCAGGGTAGGCGCCCGGAAACCCCTCGCCACATTTGCTTTGATGGTAACAGTTTCCATCGGTTCATAACTAATTCCCACACTTCCGGAAACATTCGAGAAGGATCGGGTGAATGGAACAAATTTTATGTCGCCCCCTTCTGAGAACCCGTCTGCATCTACTGAACGATTATCATACCTGAACCCGCCACTCAATGTTCCTTTCTTAAAGAAACGCTGGGCATATACAAATACACCCACGTCAAATAAGTTATACTCAGGTATCAGTACTTCAGCGCCTTTGTTCTTATTGTTTTGACTCATCCCGTTCACCCCAATGGTGGTATGCCATTCTTTCATCTCCGGAAGTTGCCATTGCAGACTGTAGTTGATGGTATTCAGGTCAAAGAATAATTCTTTTTCTGACGGATCTTCCGGGTTGCCAAATTCCTGCCGCTGGTTATTCTGATAACCAAGGTTGAGTTTCAGCCGGCTTTTTTTAATGGCGAAGTTGTTATCAAGAACAAGCTTATTATGCTGCACTCTTTGCTGCGGTACAAATAGTTTTCGTGAATCAAGATCCGCATCTGTGGCAATTCTTTCTATTGGAGAACCAGCAAATAAGATAAACTTCCCGGTGGCATCATCCCGGTCGCCTTCCACCAGGCCGAGACGCTGATCGAAACGGCTGAAGATAAGATGACTGTAGCCCCAGCTTTTATTGATGCCAATATACCCACCGAAATTCTTTTCATTGAACCGTGAGTTCAGCACTTTGCCATCATACTTATTTTGGTAATCGCCTGCGGATTTATAGGTACCGTACAAATTCCAGTTGATGCCGTTCTTGTTTCCAGCAATACTGGCATTGGTGCCTGTCAATCCATTATTGGTTTGATAGTTCGTTAAGATATTTCCTTTCAGTGTGCCTTCTGCCACCGGAATATTGGTGATGAGATTGACAACACCTGCAAGGGCATCACTTCCATACATCAGCGAAGCAGGGCCTTTTAATACTTCTGCTCTTACCACACTCATTTCATCTATCTCTGTACCATGTTCATCACCCCATTGCTGTCCTTCCTGGCGTATCCCGTCATTAATAAGCACCACCCTGTTATAGCCAAGCCCCCGGATAAAAGGTTTTGAAATTGCCGGGCCGGTGGATAATTGTGATACACCTGGTAAATGACTGAGGGCATCAATAATATTAGTGGAGGGCGTCTGAAGCAAAGCGGTTCTCCTGATCGCTGTAACAGGCACCGGTGTTTTCCGGATGCTGGTAGCACCTGAAACGCCGGTTACGATCACTCCCTGGTTTTCCACCACTATGGTTGACAAAGCAAAATCCTTCTCTGTATTTATGTTCAGCTCCAGGTGTTCCACCAATGTGCTGTAGCCCGCATAAGATACTTCCACCACATGGTGACCGTTCGGAATATTGGTGATCATATATTTACCCGACCCGTCAGCAATGGCACCAATTTTATCATCAATGAAATAAATGCTGGCCCCGGGAAGCGCCTCGCCGGTACTGGCGTCGGTGATCTTACCCGACAAGCTGACTCTTACGGAAGGATTTACATTGCGCTCTGCCCTGGCTGCACTTTCAAAGTTTTGTGCAAACCCGCTTATAGAAGCCGCAAAAAGAAATGAAATGGTAAGTAGATATTTATTCATAGTTTGTAACTATGTTGCAAATATAAAATGCAACGACGTTTCATACAAATTTATTTTTAAAAAGGGCTTTCAAATAAGCCTTTTGCTCCGGCGCAGGTCATATTGGCTTTAAAATCAGCCTATCCTTACTCCAGAACAAAAGAATAAGTTTAAATTTACTGATGCCCAAAACTCAACTCATGCAACAAAAAAGCATCCTCGCTTTCA
>CALSAT010000029.1:0-16231 GCA_943372905.1 Bacteroides fragilis
GGGTAAGAAGTAGCCTCTGCCATTGACATCAGAATATCTTCCGACAAGCTGACTTCTCCGTTTTCCATACGTGACAACTGTGCTTTGTTCGTATTGATCTTTTCAGCCAGCGCCTGTTGGGTAAAACCTCTGGACTCACGGGCCAGCAGGATCATTTTAGGATTAATTACTTGATTCATCATTTCGGGATCAAACGTAGAAAAGATTTTTGAAAAATTACAGAAAATGTTTCAAATAAGTTTTTAACATTATAAGTAATTGTTTATTAATATTTTAAGCAGCTAATAAATTTAGTTATATTGGTTAGGCATCAAAAGAACGACTTTCCCGTCCTGGGGGGAGGATAAAAATTGTTGGATGCCTTTCTACAGGCTGTTTTTTATGCCTAATTGACATAAAATACTATAAGCAAGTGCTTTTTTGCCCGTTCTATCTGTATTCTTTTACTGTCCAGACTGGCTCGGTCCCTTACGCTTTATTGCTTTCTTCCCCGTTGTTCTCCTATAGATAAGCCGCAGATAAGCCGATGATAAGTCGATGATAAGCCGATGATAAGCCGGTATATAAGAAGCGGCTTATCTATGGGTTATCTGCAGTTCATCTCCCCTTTATCTGCATTTTAAACGGCTGTTTATGCTATTGACACCAGCAATAAACCTGTCAGAATCAATAAGCTTGCTATAAATTCATTGGTAAAAAGGCCTGGTAAAGCGGCACCCCGGGGGTCGCCGCCTCTGCCCTATGCAGACTGTAAATAGCTCTTCAACCAAAACAAGCTGTTATTAATACCCAATTGGTATTAATTGAAAAAACTAAAATAATTTCTCGATTAATTAATTATTGCTTTTCAAAACAGCCCAGATCGGGAAGGCCAATTGCCCTGGAATTTCCATCCAAGTCAGTGAGTATTGTAGTATTTACCCCTTTATTAATAGCCGGAGAGGTGGCTTTTAGCCGGAAGTCATAGTAATTATCAGATGTGCTGATGCTGTCAAATTGTGGCGCCAGATTATTAATGATCTGGTTGCTGATAATATTTGCAGGAGTTGTTTGAACTTTCCAAAGGTTGTGATCAAAGTTCACATTGAAGGCGGCGACGCCGTTTTTTAGAACTACCACTTCATCATTTACCAGCCCATTTTCCCCCCAAAAAATACAATTGCGGAAAACGGCGGTCAGGTCTGCCGAACTGCTGTTAGCAAAATTGGTCAGCGTAAGTACAGGGTCTTTATGGTCAATAAAACGGTTGGCATAGGTTACCACCGTGCAATGAGTAAATTGATAATCCCCGCCTTTGGCAAGCAGTAAATTTTTGCCACAATTAGTTATCAAACAATTTCTGGCCCGGATACTTGAGTTGAGCGATACGATCCCTGCATCATAGGCGTTGTCAATCACACATTCATTCAGCGTTAGTTTAGGATTAGGATTGGTGGAAGGGTCCTGGATACCGATAGCCTGGTAAGCATTTTTAATAACAGCGTAGTTCAGTACATTATCTTTTGAACTTGTTTGGAAAAAGATACCGGGCCAGCTGGCTGGATAATCTTTGTAGGGGTCATCCATCCGGTCGCCGCGAAAATACACCCTGTCAATAGTGTCTTTTAATCCGTTTACCTGTAAAGTGCCATTCACCACTATCGGAGCATCAGCATGTACATAAATACGGCAACCTTTATTAATGGTTAGTGTGGTATTGTTATTTACCTGCAAAGATCCGAGGATAACATAAGGGAGATCATTATTCCAGGTCTCATTTACTGATACTATCTTATCGCGGAAAAAATGAGCATTTTGCCCCCAGGCTTCCAGTTGCACTAATCTTGTTTTTCCGTTATAACTGACCTCGATACTGTCACGTAATATGAAAGGTAAACTCGCAGCACCGGGATTTACATTTACCTGTGCAAAAACATACAGGCTATCATTGGGTTCCAGTTCCAGGTTGGTGAATTGGGTGCCGGGAGTACCATCCACATTTATTTTATAAACGGAAGAAGTTCCACCCATCAGTTTGATGGAGGATAGCCTGAGTTTTTGATTGTTATCATTTATGATCGTAAACGAGCGGTAGGTGGAACCGGCAGTCACAAAAACTGTATCATACTTCAAGGTATCTGCAGAAATAGTTACCCTCGCATCACCCGAAGTAATAAAAGAATCTTTTCTGCACGAAAAGAATACGAATAGAAGAGATATAATAAGTATTCCGGGTAGCTTCATTTTGTCAAAAGTAAAGCTAAGAGTTGAAAGTGAAAAGTGTAAAGCTGGCTTTCAGGACCTGATCTACCTGGAAGCAATACAAAGAGCTGCTACACTCAATTGCACATTTTCTGCCTGAAGCAAAACATTTCCGCAGGCTTCCAATGTAGCGCCGGTTGTTACCACATCATCTACCAGTAACAAATGTTTATTGCGAATAGCCTCCGGATTGGTGAGAATAAATTTCCCCTCCATATTCTTCCACCGTTCTACCCGGCCTTTCTTTGTCTGTGTTTCGGTATGTTGTGGCCGGGTGATGACGTTATTCAGCACAGGAATTCCCATCGCACCGGCCATTCCGTCGCATAAAATAGTAGCTTGATTGTACCCTCTTTTTCTTTCTTTGGCAGGAAATAAAGGAAGCGGAAGTAAGGCATCTGCTTTAAAACGTCCTGACCGCTTAAGTTGTTCTCCCATTATTCTTCCCAATTGTAATCCGAGATCTTTGTTATTCTTGTATTTGAACTGGTGCATCAGGTGCTGCATCAGTGATTCTTTTGTAAAATAGAATTGCGCAGTGGCACCAAGTAAGGGCAAACGACCCCAAAAGGTTTTTTCTACCGGGTTACCAGGATGCATTTCAAAATTGGTTTCCGGAATGGCGTCTATACAACGCATACAAAGAACTGTCTGTTCTGTAAGAATGTCATTACCACAACCTGTACAAATATGAGGAAAGAGCAGGTGCAATACTGAATCCTTTATTTCTTTTAAAGAGATCATAGGGTTAAAATATATTGGGTCAATCAAAGCTTCTCCGGATATGAGAAGCTGTTATCTTTAGTCTAAAACAGGTATTGGTAAACTTCTTCCACCCTTCCCATCAGCACCACTTCTATATTGAACTTTTGTTTACTCAATCCTTTTTGATTGTATTTGGAAACAATGATCTTTTCAAAACCTAATTTCTCTGCTTCCGCTATACGCTGATCAATGCGGTTCACGGCCCTTATTTCGCCGCTGAGCCCTACTTCGCCGGCAAAACAAATATGCTGGGGCAGCGGCACATCCTCATACGAGGAAAGCAAGGCGCAAAGAACAGCCAGATCAATAGAAGGGTCTTCAACTTTAATACCTCCTGCAATGTTCAGAAAAACATCCTTCATCCCAAAATGAAATCCACCTCTTTTCTCCAGCACAGCCAGTAGTAATTGCAGCCGGCGGAGGTCAAATCCGCTAACGGTCCGTTGAGGTGTGCCGTAAACTGATTGAGTTACCAGGGCTTGTACTTCTATCAGCAGGGGACGCATGCCTTCTATAGTCGCTGCAATAGCAATACCACTTAACTGGTCTTCTTTTTGGGTGATCAATATTTCGCTTGGATTAAGAACCCCTCTCATGCCTCCATCCGTCATTTCATAAATGCCTAATTCTGCAGTACTCCCAAAACGATTTTTCAGGGTCCTTAAAATTCTATAAGCGTAGTGCCGATCTCCTTCAAACTGCAGGACGGTGTCAACCATATGTTCCAGAATTTTAGGACCAGCAATACTTCCGTCTTTGGTAATATGGCCAATAAGGAAAACCGGTGTATTGGTTTCTTTGGCAAATCGTTGAAATTCGGCAGCACATTCTCTTATCTGCGATACACTCCCCGGAGAGGAATCGATAAAAGGAGTTTGTAAGGTTTGAATAGAATCTACAATCACCAATTGAGGCTTCAGCTTTTTTATTTCCTGGAAAATGGTTTGGGTAGATGTTTCGGTAAGCAAATAAAAGTTGTCATTTTTTAATCCAAGCCTGTCTGCCCGCATTTTTATTTGTTGTTCACTTTCTTCTCCACTTATGTATAATACGGAAACATCCTTTAGCCATAACCCATTTTGTAAAAACAAGGTTGACTTACCAATACCAGGTTCTCCGGCCACTAATACTAAACTTCCCGGAACTATACCACCACCAAGTACACGGTTTAGTTCTGTATCTGCCGTTGGAAGCCGTTTCTCTTCGCTGCTTTTTACTTCAGTCAAAGAAATGGTTTTGCTTGTTCTTTTTTCTTCAGTATAATCTTTCCAGGAATTATTTGTCTTCGGATTATCTTTTTGTGTCAACTCTTCCACAAATGTATTCCACTGGCTGCATGATGGACATTGGCCAACCCATTTCACACTTTCATGTCCGCAATTCTGACAAAAAAATGATGTCTTGATCTTACTCATGCGATAAAATTAAATGATTGAACTGTCTTTACCGGACTGTTCAGGCACTAATACAATGCAACTGGTAAATTACTCTGGAGTTTATTCAATAAAAAGAAGATAGGAAGGATGAAAGAATTCAACAGGCAATCACAAGACATCATTAAAAGTAAAAAGGGCCAATCTTACGATTGACCCCCTTACTTACTAACCCATTAAATTCTATTGCTAAGTTACAATTATGCCCCACATTTCAAAATAAATTTTTTGTGCTGTGTATAACTTCTAAGGCTTCTGCCACGTCTATTTTAACTAAAACCACGATAAAGAATTGGAGTGTAAATTATTGATTATAAACTATTTAGAGGTGACATCTGTGGCTAAGTTGCTCTTTCTGAAAAAAAATTTTAAGGATAAACCCCAGCCAGAACATGACAAAACGGCGGGAAAAACTGCATCAATCAAAATGGCCATAAATTTGTTATCTATTCAGTCAAAAAAGTAAGTAAAATGATAATGTCAAACGAAATATTGATTGTTGGATTGCTGTTCTTAGGCATCAGTTTTCTGGTTTCAGCTATCCTGAAAAGCAAGTTTACTAAGTATAGTAAGATACCCCTTTCTAACGGTATGTCTGGCAGGGAAATAGCTGAAAAAATGCTCCGGGAAAATGGTATTTATGATGTAAAAGTGACCTCCGTTGATGGGTTTTTGAGCGACCATTACAACCCAACTACCAAAACTGTAAGCCTAAGCCCGGATGTTTATAACGGGACCAGTGTGTCTGCTGCTGCTGTGGCCGCCCATGAGTGCGGACATGCCGTGCAGCATGCCACCAGCTATGGACCACTGGTTTTCAGGAGTAAAATGGTACCGGCGGTACAATTCAGCTCAATGCTGGTAAACTGGGTACTAATGGCAGGTATGATCGTACTCATCACCACCAAAAACCCAACTGTGCTGCTGATCGGTATTATAATAATGAGTGTTACAGTAATTTTTACCCTGGTTACCCTCCCGGTAGAGTTTGATGCTAGCAAAAGGGCACTGGCCTGGCTGGACCACACAAATGTTACGAATGCCCAGGAGTATCCCAAGGCAAAAGATGCATTAAAATGGGCTGCAACGACCTATGTGGTGGCCGCATTGGCTGCGGTGGTGCAGTTAATTCAATATGTGATGATCTTTTTGAATAGTCGGGATAGAAACTAACAGATGTTTGATTTTTGTAATTTATTTTAAAGCCCATGCAGCAAAATGCATGGGCTTTTTGTTTAAATAATAGGTTAACATTTATTTAACCTTATTTTTTACAAAAACTACACACATGAAAAAACTAAAACTGCTGTTCCTAGCGGGATTACTGTTCGCCGTCCAGATAGCAATGGCACAAACAAGAGAGGTAACCGGTAAGGTGACCGATGCAAATGGGGTTCCTGTAAATGGAGCGTCTATCAGGGTTAAAAACAGCCGTATTGGCACTAGTGCGGGAACAGACGGCACTTTCAAGATCAATGCAGCTCCTAATGCTGTTCTTGTAATAAGTGCCGTTGGTTTCCTTGAAAAGGAAGTAAATATTGGCTCTCAAACGAGTGTTGGGGCTACTCTCGATGCAGATCCACGAGCATTAAGCGAGGTGGTAGTAACGGGTACAGGTGCAGCCACCAGCAAAAAGCGACTTTCTTTTGCAGTTGAATCAATTTCAGCAGATAAACTGCCTGCTACTCCTACTGCTGATATTGGAAGTGCTTTAGTGGGGAAGATTCCAGGGGCTCAGATATCTCAAATCAATGGAAGCCCAGGGTCTCCTACAAACATACTCCTTAGAGGGATCAACGGCGTAATTACGGGCACGGCACCAATTATCTTAGTTGATGGAGTAGAGGTAAGAGCCACCAGCCTTGAATCGCTTGACCTTAGCAACGTAGAAAGAGTTGAAATTGTGCAGGGGCCTGCCGCCTCTACTATTTATGGTGCGCAAGGCGCAAACGGAGTTATTCAGCTTTTTACTAAAAAGGGGAAAAAGGGAAGAGTTAATATCGATGTTTCATCAAGTATTGGTGTTAACCAATTATTAAATATAGGGAAGGTTCAAAAATCCAGATTCCATTCTTTCAATGTAAATGGGAACAACGAAGTAGTAGATGGAGGTGGTAATGTTATGCAATATGATCCTGTCACCGGGTCCTATCTTACTAACCCTGTTTTTAACCTGATCAGTGCTACAAGTATTGCCAATAAGGAATACAATAAGAATCTCCAGTTCTACGATCACTATAAGATGTTTTTCCAAAAAGCTACCACCTACAACAATTCTATAAACATCAATGGCGGTGGAGATAAATTTGATTATAGTTTTATCTTATCAAATAATAGCCAGGAAACTGTATTCAAAAACAATGGAGATTTCCGCAGAACAAATGTTACCGCCAACATCGGGGTGGAATTAGCAAAGGGTTTAAAATTCCGTACCACTACTCAGTTGGCATATACAAGAAGCACCCAATTGGATCCTGATGGCCGAAATATGTTTTATGCAATTAATAACTCCCGCCCCTTTGCCAATTATGAGCAAAGGGATGCATTGGGTTTTCATTCACCTTATTTCGGGGATGCAGTGGGTGTAAATGGATATAACTTTAACTACATCACCGAAAATGCCAAAGTCTTGGATAAGACTATTGATATTGTTCAAAGCCTTAACCTAAATTATAAATTCCCCAAGTTTGTTGAGCTCGATGCAAAGTATGGCCTCAACCGCAGCAGTTTTTCCAGCAGGTTTGATATTGCAGAGCAAAGTCACAGCGAAGGTGCCTCCTATTGGGAATATTGGGCAGAATGGTATTCACCACGTACTTCCTTTGGAGTTCCTGCAAGTTCTGATGAATCAGGCGAAATCAATCAAAGGGAAAATATTATCACTTTCCATAACTTTCTCAGCACTGCTACTATCAAGTTTGATTTTGAGAAGGATTTTGGGTTAAATATTCCAATTACTTCGACGACATTTGTCGGCTGGGATTATAGAAAAAGAATTACTACCGACTACTGGTCTTATGCAACAGATGCACCCAGTTTCACCCCTTATCGGGCATCTGATATGGGTAATTATAAAGTAGCTACTGATGCAGTAAATGAATTTGTTACTTATGGAACACTTCTTACACAGCGATTTGAGTACAAAGATTTCTTTGGTTTAGGTGGTGGGCTAAGGAGTGATTATTCATCTGCTTTTGGCCGTGGTTCCAAGCCGGCAACAATGTACAGAGGAGATGCGTATGTTAGAATCAGCAGTTTTGATTTTTGGAAAAACAGCAAACTATACAATATTATTAAAGAATGGCGCCTTCGCAGCTCTTACGGACAGGCCGGGGTTCAACCAGGTTCTTACGACAGGTTCCCTGTATTATCACCAAGAGTATTGGGGACTCAAAGTGCTTTGGCAGATGTAGTAAATTCCAGAAATCCGGATCTGAAACTTTCTATCGCTACAGAATTGGAGATTGGAACAGATCTATCGTTGGATCTGTTAAAGGGGAAATGGTTAAAAAATGCCAATATTAGTTTTAGTTACTGGACCCGTAAATCAAAAGATGCATATCTCGAAGTGGACGTAGCTCCAAGCTTGGGCTTAGGTAAACAATTGACAAATGCAGTTGATCTTTCTTCGGATGGTATTCAGGCATCATTAAACTTAAACATGTACCAATCGAAAGGACTAAACTGGAATTTTATAATAAACTACAGTAAACAAAAGTCAGTTATTGATAAGGTATTAGGAAATTCCGAAGTGATCATACAATCTGCTGCTGGAAGTTCGCAGTATGTTATCAGGGCCGGAGAAAAAATTGGTCAACTATATGGTTACATGTTTTTGACTGATGTAAATCAACTTGATGCCAATAAAAATCCTTTTATTCCTACTTCTGATCAGGTTAACTGGGAAGTTGCGAGTAATGGATATGTCGTAAATAAAACTACAAAACAACCTTACGCTACAGCTAACCGGTTTTCTTTGGGAGATCCTAATCCTAAATTTAATATCTCATTTATTAATGACTTGAACTTCAAAGGATTTTTAACACTCGGTTTTCAGTTTGACTGGATCTATAAAAGTAATCTTTACAATCAAACAAAAGAATGGATGTACAGAGATGGTATTCATAAAGATTATGCTAGTCCTATTACTATTAATGGGCAGACAGAGGCTTGGACTGCATTTTACCGCGGCGCTTATGCTGTACGTCAGGCTAACGGAACTAAGAGCTATTTCATGGAAGATGCTTCTTTTTTGAGGCTACGCAACCTGTCTCTCGGAGTTGATCTTGCAAAATTTGTTAAAGTAAAAGGAATAAACCGGATACAATTGGTATTTACAGGCCGTAACCTATTAACAATTACAGATTACACAGGAATGGACCCTGAAGTAAGTTCTGGTACTGTTAACTCTGCTTTTGACCGAGGTGTGGACCATAACACTATTCCAAATGTGAAAACATTACAAGTAGGCCTAAATTTGGGTTTCTAACAATTAATAATTAATGACATGAAAATCAATAAAATAATAATATCTATTCTTCTGGGAGGTGTAATGTTTGCAGGCTGTAAGAAAGACCTGGCGTTACTCAATCCTAATGCACCCTCTCCTGAATCATTAAACAGCGAAACAGGTATAATCAGCTTCGCATCCGGCGGGGTATATGTAAACGGATTTAAGACAGCAAAATATACAGATGGCGTTTTTGGACCATTCTGGAGTGGAGCTACCGGATTCCATGAATTAATGGCCGATGTAATAGGAGCAGATGCTGCCAACGCATTTATCAATCAAATGGGCTGCCCGGAAAAAGTGATACATGATGATGCGTCTGTAGTATTAAATCCTAATTCACCCAATAAACAGATCGCATTAATTCGCCAGGCTAATACTAACCAGCAAGCAGGCAATAATTTCCTGTACTATGAATGGGCTTATATGTATAACCTGATCAGTTCCTGCAACCTTTTATTGGAAAAAGTGGACGGAGTAAATTTTATTGGTGATGCAGCATCCAAAAAAGCTGCTATCAAAGCATGGGCTTACTGGTGGAAAGGTTTTGCGTACAGCCGCATTGGTTCCATTTATTATGCAGGTCTAATAAATAATACTTACCAAGTTACTAACGGCAATTATGTACCCAAAGAAGCTATAATTGCTGAAGCGAATTCTAATCTCGACAAAGCAGTAGTCGCAGCTAATAGTGCTCCAAGTGCTGCTGAGTTTGTTACAACTTGGGAAAAGATCATTCCTGCATTTAATCAGGCGGGATTAGGATATGGACAAACACCAGCTGAATTGGCTCGCAATGTAAACACTATGAAAGCCCGTAACCTGCTGGTAAATAAAACAGTTAGCGCCATGACTCCTGCTGATTGGAATACAGTAATTACTTTAACCAATGCTGGAGTTACCGCCACAGATAATATCTTTACCATTCGTACAGATGCCCGTGGCGATCTATTCACGGCTTCACAATTGATCATGGGAAGAACGCAATCGAATATTCCCGGCGGTGCTACCTATAAGCTCAGTGAACGTTGGGTGCAGGAATTTAAAGTTGGAGACCAACGTAAAGCACAAAACGTATCACAGGGAACTCCTTATCTAGGCCAGGCTGATCGCGGCAATGCACATTTTACCCGCTTTGCTTTAAGAGATGGAGGTAATGGTCTCCCCGGTGTTGCTATTTATGCCAATACTGCTGTGGGAGAGTATGAAATGCACCTTGCTGGCGATTATGAAGAAAATCAATTGATGAAGGCTGAGGCCTTAATCAATACAGGTCAAATTGATCCGGGTCTGGCTATTATTGATGCAGTTCGCACATTACAGGGAGCCGGTCTGGCACCCGTCTCTGGTACTGGCTTATCATCCGTCCAGGCAAAAGAAGAACTGCGCAGGGAACGCCGCATTGTCTGTGCTTTCCGTGGCCTTTCTTTCTATGATGCCCGCCGCTGGAAAATTATTGACGCAATTTCAGCAGGTGGTGGCCGCACAGCATGTGTGGCATTAAAAAATACAGGTGTGGTAAGTACTAATGCTACAATAGAGTATAACTATCTTGATTACTGGGATGTACCTGGTAATGAACTTACCTATAATCCTCCCGCAGGAGGAAGTGCTCCTGTGGTGAACCCGAAGCAGTAAGAAATACAGTAATGAAAATATAAAAAAACCTCCGAAGATTCGGAGGTTTTTTTATATTGGTATGCTTATAATTTTATCTCTTCATCGTGCTGGTCAAAAAACTTGTATTCAGTCAGGTGATAATTGGTGTCTTGTTCCAGGCGGGTCTTTTGCCCATATTTTCTTTTCCATTTGGCCATCATTGTTTTCCAGGGCCAGCCTTTGGTAAGATAGGCGTAGAGTATTGGGTGAACCACCAGCTTGAGATTTGTATTCTTATGGGTGATCAGGTAGCTTAAATTCTTTTCAATATCATCTTCCAGCAGTAAAGTAGAAGAAATTTTACCGGTGCCATTACAACTGGGGCAAACTTCCTGGGTATTGATATTCATTTCCGGCTTCATCCGCTGCCGGGTGATCTGCATGATGCCGAATTTGGAAATTGGAAGTACTGCATGCTTGGCTCTATCCGGTGCCATAAATTCTTCCATCTTTTCCACCAACTTCCGTTTGTTGTCGGGAAGCTTCATATCAATAAAGTCTATAACGATAATTCCACCAAGATCCCTAAGCCTAAGCTGCCGAGCTATTTCTTCTGCCGCCTCCAGGTTGGTCTCCATTGCATTCTGTTCCTGGTTATTGCTTACGCTTTTATAGCCGCTGTTCACATCTATTACATGCAGGGCTTCGGTATGCTCTATAATGAGGTAGGCACCACTGTCCAGGTTCACCGTTTTGCCAAAAGAAGATTTTACCTGTTTGGTAATGCCAAAAGAATCAAAAATGGGCGATCCATTCTGGTAAAAAGAAACTATATCAGCTTTTTCGGGGGCAATACGCTGAATATAGTTTTTTGTATCTGCAAAAATATTCCTGTCATTCACTACGATTTTATTGAAATCCTCGTTCAATAGGTCTCGAAGCATGCTGGTGGTCTTTGTTTGCTCGCTCAAGATCTTTGCCGGGGCTACAGCGCCTTTCAGGTTTTGTTGAATACTTTGCCACATGGCTATAAGAGCAGAAAGATCTTCATGCAGCTCGGCAGTATTTTTTCCTTCGGCAGCAGTCCTTACGATGACGCCAAAATTTTTCGATTTGATTGCCTCTACTATCTTTTGCAACCGCTTTCTTTCTTCTGAAGAATGAATTTTACGGGAAACGGCCACGATATCATTAAAAGGGGTTAGCACCACAAAACGACCCGGCAAAGATATTTCGCAGCTCAACCGGGGGCCTTTGGCAGCAATGGGTTCCTTTAATATCTGAACGAGAACGTTGGGCTTGCCTCCCAATACTTCGTTGATCTTTCCCGTTTTAACGATCTCCGGTTCAATAGTGAATTTGGAAAAATCCAGCCCTTGTTCTGACTTGTCGTTCATGCACATGCTGGTAAACTTCAGCAGTGATTTGGCATAAGGGCTCAGGTCTGTATAATGCAGAAAAGCATCCTTTTCAAATCCTACATCAACAAAAGCAGCATTTAATCCCGGTATCAGCTTTTTTACCTTACCCAAATACAAGTCACCTACGGCAAAACGGGCATCGCTTTTTTCGCTATGCAATTCTACCAGTTTCTTGTCCTCAAGGAGGGCAATTTCAACTCCCTGGGGGGCTGCATTAATAATAAGTTCCTTGTTCATTACAGCTTACATATATGAATCACCTTAGTGCTGTAAACACCAGTTGTCAGAAATCCGTATGAATGCGGAAGTTGTTCCTGCAGGGTAACTTGCTGTTAGAAAGACGGGATGCAAACTTTTACGGCAAACAACCGGTGGACTGATAGTCGGTTAACTGGTTAATTAGTTAATTGGTTAACCTGTAGACCCCTTATTCCGGAAAATGACAGAAAAAGGCAGAAGACAAATAAACCAATTAACTTATAAACTAATTAACTTACTTATTCCTCTTCTTGTGACGGTTCTTTCTCAGTCTTTTTTTACGCTTGTGCGTCGCAATTTTATGACGCTTCCTTTTTTTACCACAAGGCATACTCAAATAATTTTTTAATAACGTTTATAAATAAGTTTACTCAACTTCTATTTTTTCAGTGCAGCTACTCTTTCCTGAATGGCTGTTTTGGCTTCTGGCAGCTCTACCAAAGGCAGGCTTTTTTCATACCATACTACTGCATTGTTTTTATCCCCTGTTCGTTCGTACACTTCTGCCAGCAGCAGAATAGCGTCTAAAAAATCAGGTTTTATATTGTTAACCGTTCGTAAACGGCTAATCGCTTTTTCGTATTGCCCGGAAACCAGAGAGCCTCTCACCAGCATCATTTGTGCATAGATGTTGGTGCTGTCCTTGTCAACCACCTGTTTTATCTGGCTTATCCCCACCATTGGTGTACTTGAAATGCCTCCAAAAAGGTAGCAGGCGCCGAGGCCTACTTTGGCTGAATCATTATCCGGGTTAATCTTCAAAGATCGCTCAAACAAATCTTTGGCCTGCAAGGCTTTCCACTGAATAAGTGAAGGAGTGGTCTCATTTTGCAGGTTGTCCAAAAACAGTTGGGCGGCAAAGGTGAGGCTTTTTTCCGAATTTTCCAATCTGGCAGCTTCGCCTGTGTACCAGGCATAGGGTTCAAACGCCCGGGCTGAGTCTGCCCAGAACCGGGCTAACTGGTGATATACATGTACTTGCTGATCTTTCAGGTCTCCCCTGGTAATTGAATTTTCAAGGGTATTTAATTTTACAACCTGGTCCCGATTAAGGCCTTTTTTAGCCAAAATCAATATTGTATCAATGGAAATGGGTTGAATATCAGTACTATGGTCGTGTCCGTCATCAGGGCCGTGTTGTTCTGCGGCCACTATCTGCTTTTTCCGGGGCACTGTTCGGCCAAACACAAAAATACCGGCTGTTAAGGCTACAGCGATGCCAATAGTGATCCATTGAGGTTTTTTCACGATGAAAATTTTCAGGAGGCAAAGGTACAGGCAAAATCAGTCTGTTGGGGTGCTTTAATGTGATTATAGCCAGTTTTAAACGTTTCCCGATGTAAGGATTTTGTATCACGAATATTCTTTAACTTATCCTGCCTTTTTATTAAAAGAAAAAAAAGGCTAACTGTAAACAACCTTTTTTATGAAACTTGCTTTTCAAGGCCTTTTTATTGCCGTCTTCATTTTTGTTCTTGCTTCCTGCAGGGAGAAAGAACAAAAAACACCTCCCATGGATCTGAATACTGGTGCAGAAGACACCTCTCAGAAAGAGAAAATCAAGCAGCCAGTAAATGAAGCCATTGACAGTACGCTTGCGACTTTCAAGCCCTTTATTGAGAAAGGATTAAATAAGTGGGCAGGGTCCTTTCGGAACTTTAGAAGCGATTCCTTTCGGCTGACTCAATTAAGCAGCTTTGCCGACAATAAAAACGAAAAAATGCCTGATCTCAACGAGTTTTATGAATTATATAAACCAGCACTTAGCTTTTCGCCGGACAGCAATCAATTCATTGACTTATACAGTTCGGGGATGACGCTGGAGAAAAAGGGTGGGAAGCTCATTGCCAGTGCAGATGTAGATCAGGCAATAGTACTCTGTAACCTGAAAACAAAGGAATGGAGACAAATCGCTTTCTTTGGTCCTTCCGCGGGGATTGAAGAAGTCATATGGGTATCCTCAACAACATTTATTCTGGCGGGTATGTTGGTTGATGATAATGGAGAAACCTTACCGCTTATTATGATCGGAGATGCTGACAAAAAATCCTTTCGTTGGTTTGAAGCCAGATCTGTAAGACCTCAATCAGCTAACTACAAAGCCAGCGGGATAAAAAATTTGAAAATCGATGAATGGGAATAAAAGCAGCTATTCTGCATCTTCTCCAGGCCCTGCATCAGGTTTCGGTTCTTTTAATTTTTTTACTTCTGCTACAAATTCTTTGGCAGGTTTGAAGGCGGGGATATAATGCTCCGGAATGTGTACTGCAACGTTCTTTTTGATGTTACGGCCAATTTTTGCAGCTCTTTTTTTTGTAATAAAGCTACCAAAGCCACGGATATAGATATTTTCGCCGGCAGAAAGGGTATCCTTTACTTCCTTGAACATGGTTTCAAGTGTAACAAGCACATCTACCTTGGGTATGCCTGTTTTTTCAGAAATCTGATTTACCAGGTCGGCTTTTCTCATTGTTGCAGGGTTTAAGTGGTTATGCGAACACCAATTTATAACAAAATAATATGATTGTCAACTAAATAGGCATAATTTTTTTCACCCCCTTCTACACGGTTATGTCAGAAATGGCGGATATTTATCAGGACTAATTAATCAAAGACCGTATTTTTTCATGAAAAAAAATGCAGAACAGGCTCTAAAAGCAAGTTTTTCGCGGCTTCTATTAAAGTGGAATCAACAGGAAAATACCCGGCAAATGCCCTGGAAGGGTGAAAAAGACCCGTATAAAATTTGGCTGAGTGAGATAATTCTTCAGCAAACCAGGGTGGAGCAGGGCCTGAACTACTACAATAATTTCGTTAAAGAATTTCCTGATGTACACAAGCTGGCCAAAGCTCCAGAGACGGCGGTCTTCAAACTTTGGGAAGGTCTTGGTTATTATTCCCGCTGCAGGAACCTGCTTTTTACAGCAGGTTATATTTCAAAGGAATTAAAGGGGCGCTTTCCTGATAACTATGATGAAATAAAAGCGCTAAAGGGGATTGGTCCTTACACAGCCGCAGCTATTTCTTCTTTTGCATTTAACCTGCCACATGCGGTGGTAGATGGAAACGTGTTTCGGGTACTCGCCAGGGTGTTTGGTATTTCCACAGCTATCGATTCCACAGAAGGTAAAAAAGAATTTACAAGTCTGGCAGAAGATCTTCTGGACAGAAAACAGCCAGGTATGTTCAACCAGGCTATCATGGATTTTGGTGCGGTAATCTGTAAACCTGCAGCGCCCCTTTGCAATACATGTGTTTTTAAGAAAAGCTGCTATGCTTTTTTGCATGATCAGGTAAATGAATTGCCGGTAAAAGAAAAGAAGATTACTGTTCGGAAGCGTTGGTTTTATTATTTGGTACTGGAGAATAAAAAGGAGATTGCCATCAGAAAGCGGGAGGAAAAAGACATCTGGCAGGGACTTTATGAGTTTCCTTTGATCGAGGTGGGCAACGAATTAGATTCGAAGGCTATTATCCGCCAATCAGAAAAGAAAAAATGGTTATCAAAGAATGCGTATGAACTTATTTCTGTTTCTCCTTTATTCAAGCAACAGCTTTCACATCAGTTGATTGCCGGGCAGTTCATAAAAATCCGTGTAAAAAGTAAGCCATCAATTAAAAATGACTGGTTGTGGATGGCAAAAGAAGAGATGGCTGCACACGCCTTTCCTCAATTCATTAATCAATACCTGCGGAAAAAGGACGGGCAACAGGCTTTATTTTAAGGTACAGACATTTCTAAACTGAATGCCGCCCGTGCCGATAGCCGTAAAATTTATAGCAGGAGATCCCATGCCATTTAGCTGTAATGTGATGCTGTTCTCTCCCTTTTGCAGCGGTACCCTTGTGTAGTAGATACTATGGGGCAAACTTTGCCAGTTTCGGGTGTCTGCTTTTTCCGTGGCGAAATTGAAAAGCTGCAACCCCAGGGCTATTGCTTCCCGTTGATTATCTTTCTTCTCCTGTTTCTTTTTTTCCTCCTCGGTTTTGTTACTGTCGTGTTT
>CALSAT010000030.1:0-16219 GCA_943372905.1 Bacteroides fragilis
AATAAGAATTCGATAAAAAAAAGCAAATTACTCCTTACAGATTACATGTTTTACCATACCTTTGCACACTCTTAAAAAGTTGACCATGAGCCGCCGCCGGGAGTTTGAAATAGCTTTTGTGGGGTTAAAACCCGGGGTTCATGAATACAACTATGTGATCGATGACAGGTTCTTTGAGGCATTCCAGCAGCAGGACTTCCGTAACTGCAAAGCCAACGTAAAACTATCGCTTGACAAAAAAAGCAGTTTTATGTTGCTGAAGTTTGAAATAGGCGGCACCCTGGAAGTGAATTGCGACCGTTGCAACAGCAACCTGCCATTAGATCTGTGGGATGAATTCAACATCACGGTTAAGATGGTGGAAGAGCCGGAACTGATGAATGAGCAGGAAGAAGACCCGGATATGTATTACATTGCCCAGGGCGAAAGCCACCTGGACGTAGCTGATTGGGTGTATGAGTTCATCAACCTGGCCATCCCAATGCAGAAAGCCTGTGACTTTGATAACATGGATGGTCCTTTTTGCAACAAAACAGCCATGGATGTGCTGAAAAAACTGGAACCTGAAGAGAAAGAGATAAAAGAAAACCCGATCTGGAAAGGACTGGAAAAGTTTAAAGATCTGGAGGGTGAATAAACGAACGATTGGGATGAAAGACTCCCATTGACCAATGACAAACAATATTTTTAAGTTTTTTAAATAGAAAGAAATGCCTAATCCCAAACGCAGACACAGTCAGCAAAGAAGTGCAAAGCGCAGAACGCATTATAAAGCTACCTCTGCTACATTATCAACAGACAGCACCACCGGCGAACTGCATGTTCGTCACCGTGCACATGTAAGTGAAGGAAAACTGTTCTACAAGGGTAAAGTGGTAGCTGAAAAAGCGCCGCCAAAAGCCTAATAGCCCTTACTTTACAATACCAAGTAATATATGTCCCTGCCCGCCCAAAAAAGGCGGGCATTTGGCTAAATTGTCGTCACGTAACTTCTTGTTTTCTTACCTTGCCGCTTTATTCTGATAACTAATACTACTGAACATGGTGATTGGTATAGATATGATGGGGGGTGATTTTGCCCCGCTGGAAGCCGTAAAAGGAGTACATCTTTATTTATCCGCTCATAATATCCCCGCTTCTCTCCTGCTTATTGGCGACAAGGAGAAGATCGAAACACTTCTTACAGAACAACATATTCCAACAGAAAAGATCAGCGTCGTGCATGCCGAACAGGTGATCGATATGCATGAACATCCCACCAAGGCCTTAAAAGAAAAGAAGCAATCTTCCATTGCCATCGGTTTTCATTTACTGGCTGCTGGCAAAATGGATGCCTTTATCAGTGCCGGTAATACAGGGGCTATGCTCGTGGGCGCCCTGTTCAGCATCAAAGCGGTGGAAGGAGTAATTCGCCCCACTATTTCCACCATTATTCCTAAAGCTAATGGCGGCACCGGCATCCTGCTGGATGTGGGATTGAATGCAGATTGTAAACCAGAACAACTCAACCAGTTTGCCATTATGGGATCTGTTTATGCTCAATTGATACTGGGCATTGAAAACCCAAGAGTAGGATTGATAAATGTGGGGGAAGAAGAAGGTAAAGGCAATCTGTTGGCCCAAGCCACATATCCGCTGCTGAAAGAAAATAAGCATATCAACTTCGCTGGTAATATCGAAGGCCGGGATGTGTTAATCGATAAAGCAGATGTAATGGTTTGTGAGGGCTTTACTGGTAATATCATTCTGAAAATGGCCGAGTCATTGTACGACATCAGCCACCAAAGGCAGGTAAAGGATGAGTACTTTGAACGTTTCAACTTTGAAAACTATGGTGGCACACCGGTGTTGGGTGTGGCCAAACCCGTTATCATTGGTCATGGCATTTCAGGCGCTAAAGCCTTTATGAACATGATCCACCTGGCCCAGCTAATGCTGGAAAAAGAGGTGATGCAGCGGATGAAGGAAGCATTAAGCTGAGAATATTATGGAAATAAAAAATCCCCCGGCATTCCGGAGGATTTTCTGTGATCCCGCTGGGACTCGAACCCAGGGCCCATACATTAAAAGTGTATTGCTCTACCAACTGAGCTACGAGATCAACCTTTCCCTTTTTGGGAGTGCAAAAATACAGGTTGCTACCTATCACACCAAAACTTTTTCAAACAGTTATTCACAGTATTTACAAGTCATCGTGGATTGATTTAGCGCTGGCAATTGGCTATTATTTTCTACTTGTCCTTTTTCAACTACGTTTGTACCCATAATTCAATTCTCATGTCAGCATATTTCAAAGACAAAGTAGTAGTGGTAACCGGTGGTACGGACGGCATTGGCAAAGCCCTCGTGGATGATTTGATAAAACAGGGTGCCAAAGTGGCCACCTGCGGCCGCAATCATGATAAACTTTATGCCCTGCAGGCAGAATATCCATCTGCTCACTTACATACCATGGTAGCAGATGTAAGCAGTGAGAACGATTGCCGGCGCTTTATGGAGACCACCATTAAAATGTTCGGTGATATTGATGTCCTGATCAATAATGCAGGTGTGTCTATGCGGGCCTTATTGAAAGAAGCAAATACAGAAGTCATCAAAAAAGTAATGGACATTAATTTCTACGGCTCCGTGTACTGCACCAAATATGCCCTTGATTCTATCATATCCCGTAAAGGAACTATTGTGGGTGTTTCTTCCATTGCCGGATACAGGGGATTGCCCGGCCGTAGTGGTTACTCGGCCAGTAAGTTTGCCTTGCAGGGATGGCTGGAAGCCATCAAAACTGAACTCATGGCTGACGGTGTGCATGTAATGTGGGTATGCCCCGGCTTTACCACTTCCAACATACGACAGGCAGCGCTGAATAAAGATGCCAATTCGCATGGCGAAACCCCCATGGACGAAAGCAAAATGATGAGCGCTGAAGATTGTGCCGGGTATATATTAAAAGCAATAAGAAAAAAGAAAAGAACACTGGTATTAACCTTCACCGGCAAAAGAACCGTATTCATGCAAAAGTTTTTCCCAAAACTGGCAGACAAACTCGTGTACAAGTTTTTCTTTAAAGATGGGAGGCTGGTAAAATGATATTATAAACCACGGTTGCCCGAAACTGCTCATAAAATCCCGAACTTTATCCCGGCGCATCCGGAAAGTGCTGAAAGAATTCATTTGCTGTAATACATTAAACCTGTTTCTCTTTGCCGCTCATCACCCTTACTTCAGATATAGGCAGCCCCGATTACCTGGTGGGAGCAGTAAAGGCGCAATTATTACAGATCAACCCCGCCTTTACCATCGTTGATATTTCACACAATATTCCTCCATTTAATTACCCGCAGGCAGCGTATGTATGCCGGGGTGCAATAAAGAATTTTCCCGATTTCACTTACCATCTTATACTGGTGAATCTCTTTGAAAAGAAACCGGAACAACTGTTGCTGGCTTTTCATAACAATCAATATATCCTTTGCGCTGATAACGGGCTGCTTACTATGATACTGGAAGAATCGCCTGAAATAGTGATCGGCATCCCGCTGGAAAAAACTGTTACTAAAAACACCACATACCTTACATCAGCTATGGGAAAAGCCATCAACCAATTGGTAAATGGCGAATCCATCAAAGACGTGGGCATACCAGATGTCAGTTATATTGAAAAACGCCACCTGCGGCCGGTACTGGAAATCAATTCCATTGAAGGACAGATCATCTTTATCGACAGTTTTGAAAATGTGATCGTCAATATTACTCATGATCAATTTGAAGAACAGCGAAAAGGAAGAAGTTTCCGAATCGTATTTAAACGGGATGAAATGATAGACCGCATCAGTGAAACCTATGCAGATGTGGCCGAAGGTGAAAAACTGGCCCTCTTCAACAGCGCCGGTTACCTGGAGATAGCTATCAACAAAGGCAATGCTGCCGGCCTGTTTGGTCTGAAAGGCTTTTCCGAAAAAATGCGGCAGGGCCAGCTTTCCTACCAGACCATTAAGGTCTATTTTGAGTAATACAGCTTTGCGGTTTTACTGATTTAAAAGGCTCAACCTAAACAGCTTTTTCCATGCTTTCCTTTACCGGTTTGTCATTTCGTAACCCCCTCCGGGTAAAATTCTTAAATCTCTGTGACCGGAACTAAAATCTACCTCTGAAACCCTATTTTTGCTGTCTCCCAACCACGAAACATATCGTGGAATCGGGCGGCTATCAAAATCAAGTAATTATGAACTTCAGAAAAGTCAATAACATTACCGGATGGGTCATTTTTCTCATTGCCCTTGCTATTTATTTTCTTACCCGTGAGGCAAGAGGCAGTCTGTGGGATACAGGTGAGTTTATCGCCAGTGCCAAAGGCGTGCAACTGCCCCACCCTCCCGGTGCGCCACTGTTCGTCTTGCTCGGCCGTTTCTTTATCATTCTTTTTGGTGATAACGGACAAACAGCCGCCAGCGCCGTCAACTTCATGAGTGCCCTGGCCAGTGCCGGCACCATTTTATTCCTTTTCTGGAGTGTGACACACTTTGCCCGTAAGATGTTTGTAGGCGTGGGTGAAGAACTGAACAGTTCCCAACTCTTTACTACTATGGGCGCCGGTGCCGTCGGTGCATTGGCCTACACATTCAGCGATTCATTCTGGTTCAGCGCTGTAGAAGGCGAGGTTTACGCTTTATCATCCTTTTTTACCGCATTGGTGTTCTGGATCATGTTGAAATGGGAACATGCGGATGAAAAAGCTGGTATGGACCTTCATGCGAAAGCAAGAAGTGACCGCTGGATCGTATTGTTCTTCTTTATGATGGGATTATCCATCGGCGTTCACTTATTGAACCTCTTGTGTATCCCCGCTGCGGTAATGATCTATTACTACCGCCGTTATACAGTTAGCACCAAAGGAGCCATCATAGCGTTCCTGATCGGATGCCTGATCACCGGCCTGGTACAGTTGGGCGTGATACAATACTCCATGAAAGCCGCCGGTATCTTTGATGTGGTCTTTGTAAACAAACTGGGAATGCCTTTCTTCTCCGGGTTTGCAATTTATTTTATTGCATTAGCTGCTCTGTTTACCTGGGCGCTGCGTTTCAATGAAAAAAATATCTCCCAAGCCAAAATGATGATCTGGTTTGGGTTGTTCCTCATTTTATCCGCATTACCGTTTATCTACCTGCCCGGAGTGGGAATAAAGATCCTCAGCTTACTGCTTATTATCGCACTCGCAGTTGTTATTGGTTATTTCTTAAAAGCTTCTGCGCTTAAAATAATAAAACTATCCCTTTGGTGCTATGCCTTTATGATGCTGGGCTACTTCATGTATTTCACCACCATGATACGCTCCAATGCGAATCCGGTTGTGGATATGAATAACGTGGACAACCCGATCAACCTGGTCTATTACCTCAGCCGTGAGCAATATGGTGAAGCACCTCTCTTATATGGACCTCATTTTTCTGCCGACTATAAATTCGATTCCGATGGCAATGTGGAATTTGAAGATGGCGAAATGAAATATGTAAGGGGTAAAGACAAGTACATACCTATTGGTATTGAAAGAAAACCCAAACATCAGAGTGCCGACATGCAGCTATTCCCCCGTATATGGGACAGCAGCAACGACCAGTATCACGCAGAGTTTTACGCCGAGTGGTTGAGCCTGGAAACAGAAAAAAGCCCCATCACCGGCCGCGACCGCTACGTCCCTCCCTCCTTTGGCGATAATATGGAATGGTTTTTTAGCTACCAGATGAGTTTTATGTACTGGCGCTACTTTATGTGGAATTTTGCCGGTAAGCAAAATGATATACAAGGACTCGGCAATAAACGGGATGGTAACTGGATCAGCGGTATCCCCATCATCGACAATAAACGCCTCGGCGATCAATCCATGATGCCGCCGAGCATCAAAAAGAATAAAGCCCACAACAAACTGTACTTGCTGCCTTTTATACTTGGTATCATTGGCTGCGTGTACCAGTTCCTGCGGAATAAAAAGGACTGGGTGGTCAACTTCCTCCTGTTCTTCTTTACCGGTGTGGCAGTGGTACTGTACCTGAACCAGCCCGGCAACCAGCCCCGTGAACGGGACTATGCTTACGTGGGGTCCTTCTACGCCTTTGCCGTATGGATCGGTCTTTCTGTGGTAGCGCTGGTAAAACTGGCCAGGGACAAAGCTGATAAGCTCACTTTCCAAAACACGATGATATACGGAAGTGCATTAACCTTTGTCATCACAATAATGAGTTGTTTACCTGCCGGCAGCGGCGGCGAAGCATTGATGGTGTCCATATTCGTTACAGCCATTTTTGCAGCCGTTACCGCCGCATTGACTTTCCTGTTGCGGGCAGCTTCTTCCAATGGGGAGAACAGCAAGATCCTTAACATTGGTGCTACCGTTGCCGGTCTGGCTGTTACCTTACTCATGGCACAGCAGGTATGGGATGATCACGACAGGAGCGATAAGACCACCGCTCCCGATATGGCCAAAAATTACCTGGAAAGTTGCGCCCCCAATGCCGTTATATTCACCTTCGGCGATAATGACACCTATCCGCTGTGGTATGCACAGGAAGTGGAAGGCATACGAAAAGATATCAGGGTCATCAATAACAGCCTCTTAGGCATTGATTGGTATATTAACCAGCTTCGCTATAAAGTGAACGATGCCGACTCTTTAGATGTGCTTTGGACACCGGAGCAGATAGAAGGACATAACAGGGAGTTTCTCCGTTATCGCCAGCAGGGCGACCCCAATCAGTTCTACGATCTCTACCAGGTAATGAAAGAGGTGCTGGGTAAACCAAGGATAGACGATGAAACCAAAAGAGATGTCGGCTATGGCAGTTTCCCGGTATCTAAATTCAAAGTACCGGTAAATATTGAGCAGGCAAAAAAGAATGGCCTTTTCAATGCTTCGGACAGTGCCCTTAGCGAAATGATGTTTGAAATACCACAAAATAAACTCAGTGGTGGTTTGGTAAAAAGCGATTTCATCATCCTCAACATCATTGCCAGCAATGCAGCCAACGGATGGAAGCGGCCGATCTACTTCACCTCACCTTTTGGGGATCTGGGCTTTTCACAATACCTGCGTAAAGATGGTTTGTCTTATCGCCTTGTACCGGTAGCCAATAAGTTCCCGCAACAAAACTGGATCGTGGACCAGGCATTGCGCCAGGTAAAAATGGGCGGCACACAGATCAGGGACAACAACACCGACTTCATGTATAATAATCTGATGACGAAGTTTGAATTTGGCGGAGCCAATAAGAATGGAGTTTATTTTGATGAAGAGAACCGCCGTCATATTCTTAACATCAGGGCCCTCTATGCCGAAGCAGCCGGTAATATGGCTGATGCTGGTAAAAAAGATGAGGCACAGAAACTGATCGATAAAGTGGAAGCTGGCATCAGCCCGCAAAACCTGCCTTATGCTATGACAAGCCGCTATAACGGGCACAACCAGACTGGCCTTATATACCTGGAAGCCTGCTATAAAGCCGGTAAAACAGAACTGGCTGAAAAAATAAGGCTGGCTGTCCGTTCAGAACTGGAACAACAGCAGAAATACTACGAGTACATCAGAACAGAACGGCCCGAGTATTTTGGTGGCTTTGAAAGATCGGAAGCTCCGATCAATGAAGCCATGCTGATGGTGCTGGGTGCTATTGAGAGCAAATACGCCACACCTGCAAAACCAGCCATCAATACTAATGAAACGGGTAACCCCTCCATCGTGAACCCGGCTAAACCGGATACCGGAAAACAGAAATAAGTATTTTCAATCGCATAAAGAAAAGCCCTCCCAACAGCGGAGGGTTTTTCTTTCAAACCAATGCCCCATTAAGTTGTTGTAAAGAACAATCACCACCGCAGGAATTGTCGTAAATTGCTAAACAGTCCGTGGAAGACATTCTGACTTCTTACCTCAGACTTCTTACTTAACTATGAAAGGATTTCATTTCACCCGCTTTGATCCCAATGAAGAAGGGAAAACTAAGTTTCAGCAATTGCTGGACCTCTTTATGCAACTACTCACTTACACCAGCGGCGATGTAAGTGAGGCCATGCAATGGATGAATGAGTTGGATAAAAAATATCAGCTCACCGATGATGAATATGGAATGGGTGATTTCATTGACGAACTGAAAGAAAAAGGCTACCTCTCGGATAAAAACGAACGGAGCGAGATACGCATCACCCCAAAAACTGAACAGGGCATCCGCAAAAGAAGCCTGGAGGAGATATTCGGAAAACTGAAAAAGACAAAACAAGGTGATCATAAAACCTTTAAACCGGGCCAGGGGGATGAAGTAAGTCCGGACACCCGGCAATTCCAGTTTGGCGATATGCTGGAGCAAATTGATTTTACTGAAAGCATCCGCAATGCACAGATCAATCATGGAATCGACAGTTTTACAATGCAGGAAGATGACCTGAGCATACGGGAAACAGATTTCAAATCACAGACCTCCACGGTGCTGATGATCGACATCTCCCACTCCATGATATTATACGGAGAAGACAGGATCACCCCGGCCAAGAAAGTGGCCATGGCGCTGAGTGAACTGATAAAGACAAGATACCCGAAAGACACCCTGGACATCGTAGTGTTTGGCAATGATGCCTGGCCCATAGAAGTAAAAGACCTGCCTTACCTGCAGGTGGGGCCTTATCATACCAATACCGTAGCTGGCCTGGAACTCGCCATGGATATTTTGAGAAGAAGAAAGAACCCGAATAAACAGATCTTCATGATCACCGATGGTAAGCCCACCTGCCTGAAGATCGGCAAGCGGTATTATAAAAATAGTTTCGGCCTCGACCGGAAAGTAGTGAACCGCTGCATTAACCTCGCAGCGCAATGTAAGAAACTGAAGATACCCATCACCACTTTCATGATTGCTACCGATCCCTACCTGCAGCGTTTTGTGCAGGAGTTTACGGAAACAAATCATGGCAAGGCTTTCTTTGCTTCATTAGATAAGCTGGGGGCTTTTATATTTAAAGATTTTGAAAGTGGGAAAAGGAAAACGGTGTACTGACAGCCCCGCCCCCCTGTCCCCCTGAAAGTGAGACTTAGGTCAATCAGTCAGGATTATTTATAAAGTGTATTAAAGGAATAGTAGCAATGAATATAAACCTTTAAGACACTTCCCCTCCTCGGAGGGGCGAATTGAGTAAGCATACTAGTTTAGTGAATCGGGGTGGGTTGCTCAATAGCGAACAGAAAGATGAAGAGTGCGACGCAACGAAGCTGATAGTAGTACTAAAGCTGGCTACTAAAAATACCAAAGCCCGAAGGGGCTACATAACATAACATCGGGTGAAGCCCGATGCCTAAACCAAGAAGATGAATATCAACAAAATAAAAACCCTCGGCGAACTGATAGCAAGCGGCTATCAGCCCAAAAGCATCAAAGAAGAGATACGCCAAAACCTGATCGCCAAACTACAAAAGAATGAACCTACCTTCTCCGGTATTGTGGGCTATGAAGACACCGTGATACCCGATGTGGAAAGGGCCCTGCTGAGCAAACACAATATCCTCTTCCTCGGATTAAGAGGCCAGGCCAAAACAAGAATGGCGAGGCAAATGACAACTCTGCTGGATGAATACATACCCAGTGTAGCCGGGAGCGACATCAATGACGACCCACTAAACCCTGTATCAAAATATGCACAGGAAGAGATCGCCACCCATGGTGATGAAACAGCTATCCATTGGATACACCGCAGCGAACGCTATGGAGAAAAGCTGGCCACCCCGGATGTAAGTGTGGCCGACCTGATCGGAGATATAGATCCCATTAAAGCGGCCAACCTGAAACTGAGCTTTGCAGATGAACGGGTATTACACTATGGCATCATTCCCCGGAGTAACCGCGGCATATTTGTGATCAATGAATTGCCCGATCTGCAGGCAAGGATACAGGTAGCCTTATTCAACATACTGGAAGAAGGTGATATACAGATAAGAGGATTCAAACTAAGGTTACCCTTAGATATTTTGTTTGTATTTACGGCCAATCCCGAAGATTATACCAACCGCGGGTCAATAGTAACCCCATTAAAAGACAGGATAGAAAGCCAGATACTGACACACTATCCAAAATCACTGGAACAGGCGCTCGAGATCACCGAACAGGAAGCAGAGATCAGTGACGAACAGAAAGCCAAAGTAAAAGTAAGCGACCTGGTTAAACGGCTGATCGAGCAAATAGCCTTTGAAGCAAGAGGCAGTGAACTGGTGGACAAGAAAAGTGGCGTAAGCGCCAGGCTCACCATCTCTGCGTTTGAAAATGCAGTGAGTGCGGCTGAACGAAGGGCCATCATCAACAACGAAAAACAAACCCAGGTGTGGATGGGCGACCTGATAGGTATCATTCCTTCCATTACCGGCAAGGTGGAACTGGTGTATGAAGGCGAACAGGAAGGCCCCTACCAGGTAGCTATGAATTTGCTGGATAAGGCCATCCGTTCTCAATTTGTTGAGTACTTTCCCAACCCGGATCAATTAAAGAAAAGGAAGACCAGCGGCAAACCCTCCCTCGAAGAACAAAAAGACGATAACCCCTACCGCCCCATCACCAGTTGGTTTGACAAAGGCAACCAACTGAATATTTCATTCAATACTACCGACAAAGACAAGATACTGCTGTTGTACAAAGTAGATGGGCTTCATGCCGTAGTTAAAAAATATTTTCCGCAGGTAAATGATGAGCAGGCAGCCCTGCTGATGGAATTTGTGCTGCATGGGCTTTCCTCCTACTCACTCATAAGCAAAAAGATATTCGAGAATAAAGTAGAGTTCAAAGACCTCGTGGGCAGCATGATGAACTTTACCGAAAAGGATTTTGAATTTGATGAAGAGGCATAAACTCAATGTTCAATAGTTCACACGTTTAACAGTTCCATAGGTCAATTTCCTGACCTATGGAACATTTGAACCGTCAAACATGTGAACTGGTAAATTTAGAACTTGATCCCCGCCGAAATACCACCCCAGGGAAAGAAAGCCTGACCTCCAATAATGATAGGCCCGACATATATCCTGCCTACAAATCCTTTTTTCTCTTTCGCATAGCGATAACCCACAGTTGGCATATAGATAAACCCGCCACCAGTTTCCTTCGAATCAAACAGGTCTACAGTGGCGGATACGTAGGTAGCACCCATCCCTATCTCCAAATGATGTGGTGCCGGACCCACCAAAAAATTCAGTCCTACGGGGAAAGTAACCACCGTAAGACCAATACCGGCACCCAAACCAATACCGGCCCTGAAACCTAATCCATTTTCTTTCTTTGAAAAACGGGCATCATAGTTTACAGAAAATGCAAGGCCATTGCCGCCCAGTTCACCGTAGGCTGTTTTATTCCCCTGGGCTTGTGAAAACATGGATGCAGACAAAATACCAATAGAAAGTAGAAGTGCTTTTCTCATATAAAAAATTTTACTCAAAATATAAAAAACAATTGCAGGAAAAAGTTAAATGATGTTCACTTCCCGCTCTAATGATACTCCAAACTTACCATTTACCGACTGTATGATCTCCTCACTCAGGGAATATATTTCATCACCGGTAGCCGTACCATGATTCACCAGTACCAGGGCCTGCCGGGCATGGCAACCCGCATCCCCCCGGCGAAACCCCTTCCATCCGCACTCTTCTATCATCCAGCCGGCAGCAAGCTTTACCGACCCATCTATATTTTCATACCCAACTATATTGTCAAAGGTGGCTTTCAGTTCCTGAAATTTCTCCTTCGGCACGGAAGGGTTCTTAAAAAAACTTCCTGCATTGCCGATCTCCGCCGGGTTGGGTAATTTGGATGAGCGGATATTGATCACGGCATCTGAAACAGCTTTAATAGAGAGCTCCTTCACCCCCATCCTCTCCAGTTCCTGTTCAATAGCGCCATAGCTGGTATGAAAGCGGGGTTTCTTTCTCAGTTGAAAGGTCACATTCAGAATAATGAATTGATCCTTATACTTTCTTTTAAATATACTTTCCCGGTAGTCAAACTCGCAATCGCTCCGGGTAAAGGTCACCAGCTTCCTCTCCTCCTTGTGCCAGGCCTCCAGGTCCCAAAACACATCATCGATCTCCACCCCATAGGCCCCAATATTCTGCATCGGCGAAGCGCCAACATTCCCGGGGATCAGCGACAGGTTTTCAATACCACTCCAGTTTCGGCCAATACAATAGAGCACAAACTGGTGCCAGTTCTCGCCCGCCCCGGCCCTTACATAAACATAATCATTGTCCTCATGCAACTCCGTGATCCCTTTGATCTCATTCTTCAGCACCAACCCATCAAAGTTCCCGGTGAATAAAATATTACTGCCACCACCCAGCACCAGCATTGTGGAGTGGTCACCAGCAGGCAGCAGTTCCTCCAGGTCATCAGTATTGGTAAAGTGCGCAAAATTCCGGGCACTCACATCAATGCCGAAGGTATTATAGGGCTTTAATGAAATATTTTGCTGAATTTGCATACTGCAAACATCCTGAATTTTTTAATAAATTTGTCTGATGCCCGTTATTTCAATGTTTTATGGCCTCATAGTAGCCATGTATTATTTAGATACCAAACAACATCATCTGCCTCATATTCATGTAAAATATGGAGAAAAAGAAGCTATTTACCAAATACCAGAAGGTGAGTTATTGGAAGGGTCTTTACCAGCTAATAAAGAAAAACTGGTAAAAGCATGGATTGAAATACACAAAGAAGACCTGATGGCTAATTGGCAATTAGCGGTAGAGGGTAACAGGATTTTCGCAATTGATCCTCTAAAATAAAAAAGATGAATCCGAGGGTAACAGCAGTAGAATACAAAAGCAAATATCAACTCCTTCTCACTTTTGAAAATAGTGAAATGAAAGAGTTTGACCTTTCCCCTTATCTCCATTATCCCGTCTTTGAACAATTGAATGACGAATCATTTTGTATTCAGGCCAAAGTGTTTAATGGTACAGTTGTATGGGATGATATCATTGACTTTGATCCGGATACATTATACCTGGAGAGCAAATCGCTGGCAACAGCCTGACTTATTGAAATATGACAGCAACACTGATTGGCGCCACCGGTTTGATAGGAAATTTCTTACTCGAAGAACTATTAAAAGATGATTTCTTTACCACCGTAAGGATACTCATCCGCCGCCCGCTGGATATCACCCATCCCAAACTGGAAAAAAAACTGGTGGATTTTTCTGATACTGAAAGCTTTCGGCTGGCCCTCGAAGGCAGCGACATGGTATTCTCTGCCATCGGCACCACACAACAAAAAGTAAAAGGCGACAAGGAAGCTTACCGCAAAGTGGATTACGATATACCGGTGAATGCCGCCCGTTTTGGCAAACTTACCGGCTGCGAAACATTCCTTCTCGTTTCCTCCATTGGCGCTAATAGTAAAAGCAGCAACTTTTACCTGAAATTAAAAGGTGAGGTGGAAGATGCCATACAAGCGGTGGGATTACGTTCCGTACATATCATGCGGCCCTCTTTACTGCTCGGCCAGAGAAAAGAATCCCGCTTTGGCGAACGGCTGGCCAAAGCAGTAATGAAAACATTTTCCTTTCTCGTTCCGGCGAAATATAAAGCGATACAAGGGAGGGCCGTGGCGAAGGCAATGATAGTCGCAGCAAAGAAATCAACGGATGGCTTATTTATTTATGAATACAAGAAAATAATTGAACTGTCGTTAGATAAAGTATGACAAAGTCCCCCGGCATTTTCTCTTTGCTAATCGTTGCGTTATTTCTTCATCATCTCGCTCCAGGTAAAAAAGTAATCACCCCGTACCAACAGGGGAATATTGAACTCAGAATTCTTAATTGCAATACAATTGACTGGGGTTGCGGCCTTACTTTAAAAGCTGGCATTTGCGTAGTACTCAAAAACAACACCGATTCAATCGCCTGTTTTTATGAAGACTGGAATTTATGGGGTTATGACAATTTGAATTTTGAAATAAAAATTGCAGATAAAGTATATCACTATTTCAATTGGGCAAAAAATTCATGGGACAAAAATTTCCCTTCATATAAAGTCTTAAACCCAGGAGATTCGTTGATCTTCACCCGTACTCAAGAACTTATATGCAGAAAGACCATCTTTCCTTGCTTGACAGCAGCAAATTACGATTCAGTAAAGATCAGGGCCATCTATGAACTTCCAACAGAAAATCATACCCCAGATAATTTTGAAATATTTCGGAAAATGAATTCTCCCGATAAACAGAGCGCTGTAAGAACATACCAAAGCTTCCCAACCTCCAGGATCAGTTCCATAGAATACAAGGCGGAAATAAAGAATGGCCAGATCCAACTATTGCCATTATAAAACTCCAAGCAATAATGCATCTTCGTCCACTATTATCTATTATCTTTTATCTATTACCTATCAGTTATCATCTGTCATCCATCATCTAAACATCTTCTTTCTCCAATCCATCCAGCAATTCCTTCAACTTGATCAATTTTTCTTTGGGTAATTTTTTAATCCGTTCAATCGGTGTCGGCACCGGCGGTTTGGGGATCAGTTTATGCAACGGATGATCAGCCGCCACACCTTCAAGGCCCTCTTTTTCCCAGGCAAACAATTCATTCGGCGTACATGAACAGATCAGGCAGATCTTCTCCATATTCTCAAAGGTGAGCTGGCGCAACCGGCGGCTTAACAACCGGGTGGCCGTGTGGTACGTAATGCCACCCGTGGTCAGGAACTTGGAAGGATTATCAATGCCCCGTTCCAGCAACAGGCTGGCTACATTAAATTTCAACATAGTATCACTGGTTTTTAATTATTGACAAAAAACAACTGCCTTCCCCGGTTGATATAGGAAAAAGAAACCACACACAATAGAACTGCACCCACAAAAAAAAGCAGTTTGCTATTCCCCTATTTCACCTGTGGCTTGAACAATGCAAAGAGAGAATGGTGCAGACACCAATGCTTCCCAAATATTCCCGCCGATTGGTTATAAAATGGCTGTTTACCCCCTCATTTTGAGTAATAACAGCTCTTCAATCGCTATTTACACCGCTGCAATCGAAATTTACATCCATGCAATGGATAGTGTAAATCAATCAACCGTCTCTTTCATTTAATCAATCGTCTGTTACATTAAAACAATCGTCCCTTACATTTAATCAATCGTCTCTTACATTCAATCAATCGTTCCTCACAATAGTTCAACTGTCTGTAAAAATAAAATAACCGTCCCTTCCATTTAATCAATGGTCTGTTAAAATAAATCAACTGTTACTTACACTAAATCAATCGTCTGTAACAATAAATCAATCGTCCCTAACATTCAATCGAAGGTCCCGTACATTCAATCAGCCGTCAGGTGTTTTGGTAAAATCGGCTGTAATTGGGCCGCAAATCCTCTCAATGGTCAATAAACAGGCTGTTTTGGTAAAAAAGCTGACACCTCCGGTTCATCCATCCTTATCAGGTATTGATCAATGAAATACGCAGAGAAAAAAGAAGAGGTCGTAAGCCAAAAAAGCAGCAGGTACAGCGAAACAGACAATATTTCCTAAAAAAAATACCGTAACCCGCTACAGACAACCGGAAGCTATTCCCTCGCAAACCGTTTCACCAGCCACGCATTCGTCAGCAGGCAGCCAACGAGCGGAAATAGCAGCATTACAAAGAAGCTGAAATAGGAAATAGTGACCACCGGCCGTGGCAGCACTTCCACAAACACCTGCCCGCCAATGGTATTGCCCGAAAAGACAACCATCTGTACCAGGTTCCAGCCAAGATGAATAGCGACAGGAATGTATAAGGAGAACGTTTTTGAATAGGCATACGCCAGCACTAATCCCATTGCCCCGGAAGTAAGGAACTCCAATATCATTTGCGTGGGGTTGCCCCACAACTCATGCGAGAACCAGTGATAAATACCAAATGCAACGGCTGAAATAATAATAGCCCATGCAGCTCCGATCTTCTTTATCAATATATAGAGCAACACACCACGAAAGATCAACTCTTCAAACAAAACAGATTTTATCGTAAACCAAACACCATTTACAATAACACCGGCATTCAGGTTCGGGTTCAGCACCCAGCGCTGCTTTGCAATAAGCATCTGGAATAAAAATCCGGACGCAGCAAATGCCGCTGTTACCAGGAAAAACAAGGCAAAATCTTTTACTCTTTTCTTTGTGGGCATAAAACCCAAACAGGAAAGATCACCTT